>JAKQEZ010000139.1 GCA_029558435.1 Bacteroidota bacterium | reverse complement strand
CATATAAGCTGGAATGTAAAAGACAAAAAAGTTAAATTATTTTCAGGTGGCGAAAGCTACGAAAGGTTTGTTTCACTTTTTGATATTGAATTTTTGCAGAAAACATTTGCAGAAAACTTTATTGATAGTAATGTTACCATTTATGGTGAAGCGTATGGTGGTAAACAACAAGGAATGAGCAATACTTATGGCAAAGAATTGAAATTTATTGGATTTGAAGTACAAGTTGGCGAATATTGGTTAAATGTTCCAAATGCAGAAAGTGTTTGCCAAAAGCTAAACATTGATTTTGTTGATTATGTAAAAGTTTCAACTGATTTAGAATCGTTGAATTTTGAAAGAGATAAACCATCAACACAGGCAAAAAGAAACGGTATTGTTGATGATAAAATTCGTGAGGGTGTTGTTTTGAAGCCATTGAATGAATTTACTTTAAATAATGGTAAAAGGGTTATCGCAAAGCACAAAAGAGATGAATTTAAAGAAACCAAAACTCCAAGAGAAGTAAGCCCCGAAGAATTTAAAATTTTGGAAGATGCCAAAGCTATTGCAGAAGAATGGGTAACTGAAATGCGTTTACATCACGTTTTAGATAAACTACCAAAAGGCATAAATGTAGAAAGCACAAAATTAGTAATTGATGCTATGGTAGAAGATGTTTACAGGGAAGCAAAAGGCGAAATTGTAGAAAGCAAAGAAGTTACTAAATGTATCGGTGGGAAAACAGCTATAATGTTTAAAAAGAAACTTCAAAATGAAATGGTTAGTTCGCATTCGTAGGGTGTGTCTTGCCATATCGCCTAACTAATCACTAACCGCAGTTCAATAAATTGAACCTTGTGCAACTAACTGAAAGAGAACAGAAAATAATAACAAGACTTGAAGAATTAATTTATAAAGGCGAAATATCGCGGGATGGGATGGTGCAAATTATTGAACTATGCTTTTTATATTCAGACTTGAAGCCTATTTCCAAAATGGCAAAGCAAAAAGGCAAAACCTACAACGGGATTTTAAAAACTCATAAAGCAATAAAAATAAACGGCAAAAAATATGTCTAAAATAGCAATAACAATTCCAGGTTTTAGTCCTCATGGTGGTATTAATGTTATTATCGAGTGGGCAAATCAGTTAAGCCGATGGCATGACGTTACATTGATTTCTGACTCTTTACAAAACAATCATTGGTACCCGGTAAAGACAAAGGTTACTACTGACATTTGGCTTCAGCCTTACGACGCTTTAATTGTGACCAGTCCGCATTTTAGTCACTTGTTAGGGGATCTTCCTACGTCAATTTACGGTGACTTTACTGGCAAAAGATTTGTTTTCTGTCAGATGCTTGAGCACCTATTTAGGCCAAATGATAAAGCCTGGCAAAAGAGATGCGAGGCGTTTTATAATGCTGAGTTTCCAATGTTTTACATTTCACGCTGGAACCGGGGCGAAATGGGGCGCAAGAATGACGAAGATTTATACGTCCAAAACGGAATTAATTTCGAGTTGTTTCCGATTGAAAACCCTGAAAAGTCTGACAGACTCCATGTACTTATTGAAGGATGGGAGCCGGGCAACCCGACAAAGGACGTTAAATACCTGGGGGCGCAAATTGGAAGA
>JAKQEZ010000135.1 GCA_029558435.1 Bacteroidota bacterium | reverse complement strand
TAGAAAACACACAGTTCCTTTACACGAAGGCAGACTTTGGATAAATAGTTAAGAAATGGCAGAATCACCAGCACATAAATTCGGACAGATAATTGGCGACCTTTTAGAATTGGCTTTGGAGCCACATTTACAGAAGTTTGCACGAAAACATAAACTTTACCTCGATAAGAAAGGTGAACGCAAAGCACGTTCAGGAAAGAAAGTTTCTTGGACTGATGCCAACAATAATAAACATGATTTAGATTTCGTGCTTGAACGTGGCGGAACAGAAAACAAAATTGGTATTCCTGTTGCGTTTATTGAATCCGCTTGGAGAAGATACACCAAACATTCACGAAACAAAGCACAAGAAATACAAAGTGCAGTTTTGCCATTGGCAACTAAATACAAAAGTTCATCACCATTTGTTGGTGTTGTGTTGGCAGGTGTGTTTACCGAAGGAGCATTGACACAATTGAAATCACTTGGCTTTGGTGTGCTTTATTTTCCTTATGATTCGGTAGTAAAAGCATTTGCAAAATTCGGAATCAATGCAGCCTTTGACGAAAAAACGGCAGAAGCCGATTTCAGAAAGAAAATTGAGAATTGGAATAAGTTGCCGAACAAAGAAGATGTAGCCAAAGAATTATTGAAACTGAATAAAAAAGGTGTTGACGAATTTTTAAGCTCACTTTCCGATTCAGTTTCACGTTTCATTGAACGCATTATCATTTTACCGCTTCACGGACAAGAAAATATTTCAAACAGCGTAACCGAAGCGATTGACTTTCTGAAAAAATATTCAGAAGACAAACCAAAACTTCCGTTAAGCAAATACGAAATCATTATCAAATACAACACAGGCGACAGAATTGAAGCGAGTTTTAAGGATAAAAAGGACAGCATCAAGTTTTTAGAAAGCTATATTTAATACTAAAATCAATCAAAATGGCAATTCATAAAAAGAAAGTCGAGTTTTTTACAGTCATACTAAAGACTGAAGAAGATTTTTCATTTGAACAGTTAATTACTAGTTCAGAAGTTGTGGAACGTGAATTTAGAATTAAGGGGAAAGACGTTGAGCTTCGTATCTTAAACAAAGGGCGTGACACAATAACAGGGTTGGTAGTAACTAGCCGAAACGAAAATATCCCACCTAAGAAAAACAAGAAGAAAAAGACTATTGAAAAACTAGGTCTTGAAGTCGGAGAAGGTCTAGCATACGCAAATGTTTTCATCTATGAGAAAAAGAGAAAGATACTCATGTATGAAGTAAATAAGTTCGGATGTTTTGTTGACCATTTTATTGACTATATACACAGGTGTTGTAAGGATAGCGAAAACTTCAAGTCATTTGACATTGCTCTTAACTCGATTTTAAATGCTAACGAATATCAACGAATGCTTAAAATGAGATTTCATAAATCAGTTGAACTCCAAATAGCTAATCCAAGACAAATTATAGCAGACTATCAACACAAACAAGATGCTCTTTTTAATGTGTGTAGTTCGGCTGCTTCGGTAGGTTCAACAAGACTTTCAACAAAGTTTGAAGTAGAAGCCAAAAAGGATGGGGTTGGTTTAACATCAAGAAGTGTGAAAGAGTTGATTGATAGTGTTCTCCGAATTTTTAGAAGTCCTCAAGGCGACAACATCAAAAAAATTCAGGTTGTTGGCTACGAAACAGATAGTGAAGATGATAAGTTACAACCAATAGACTTAATAGCTGATAGATATTTACAACAAATTGAACTTGACGAACCTAGAGAAAATACAGATTTATTGGAAGGTCAAAGAAGCAAACAGATAAAGGACCTTTACTTAAAATGCGTAGATGATTTTGATATAATCTTTGGCAAGTAAAGATGGATAAAACACTAGGATATTGGATTGAAAAATTATTAGGGCTAATCATTGGATTGGTTATGATATTTTTATTTTTCAAATTTTGGCAGCATGGTAACTTTATCTCTAATTCTCAATTTTTAGACAAACTAATTACAATTTCAACAACCTTATTTGGTTTTCTCTTAACAGTATTAACCTTAATTGTCCAAAGTGAGAGTGAAGCAGTAAAAAAGATGAAAGCACATGGAAGTTACAGCAGACTCATAAATTTCAATAAAAACATTGTTTTATTATCAGGCTTAGTCTGTTTGCTATCTTTGTTTTTATCATTCTGCAACGAGCTTTTAAAGTGTAGAAGCGAATTACTATTAAAAGTGTTCTCCACAATTAATTTAGGTGCATTTACTTGGGTAATTGTTGACACACTAATCTTCACATTGATATTTTATAAAATCCTTCTTTCAGAGAAAAAATGAATTTCAGCAACTCATACATAGAATCAATTTCAGTTCATCTCATTGGCAATAAATTAAATCAACAAGAAATAATTTTATCTGAGAAACCTTTAGACATAAATGAAGAATTGTCACTTCGCTTGAGAGATTATTTCTTAGGCCGTTTTTCATCTGTTTTTGAAAAGTATCGTTTCTTTCATCAATCATCTTTAAAGTATAATGAAGTATATAATTATTCAAAAGAGATTTTTTCAGATGATTCAACCTTTCACGAAACAAGTATTAATATAGCAAAACATCTTTATGAGCAATCAATTCATCCAAGAGTAAAGCCAGGTGAATTATATGTTTGTCACATTAAAAACTGCATAGTTGACAATAAAGCGATAGATGCTATTGGAATTTTTAAGTCCGAGAATAAAAACGGTTTTTTTGAAGTTGACAATCTTAATCGCCAATTTAATATCGAATACAAAGAAGGTATTGATATAAATAAGTTTGATAAAGGTTGTTTGATATTAAATACTGAGTTAAAAGAAGGTTTCCAAGTTTTCATAATTGACAACCAAAATCGTGGCGATGAAGCCCAATATTGGCGTGATAACTTCTTAGCATTAAACCAAATTAGTAATGAATTTCATCAAACAAATCAGTTTTTAGGCATTGCAAAGAACTTCGTAACCAAACAACTTGACGAAGAATTTGAAGTAACTAAAGCCGACAAAATTGACTTACTTAATCGTTCTGTGGAGTATTTCAAGACACATGAAATCTTTGACAAGAAAGAGTTTGAAGATGAAGTTTTTCAAGATTCAGGTATAATAAAATCATTCCGCAACTTCGACAATACATACAGACAGGAAAACGAAATAGACATTACAGACAGTTTTGACATTTCACCTCAAGCAGTAAAAAAACAGGCACGAGTTTTTAAAAGCGTTCTAAAGTTGGACAAGAACTTTCACATTTACATTCATGGCAATAGAGACATGATAGAACAAGGAGTTGACAAAGACGGACGTAAATACTATAAAATTTACTATGACCAAGAAAGTTAATCCACGCACAGGTGTAAGCACATTTGCAAACCGCTACAAGCCCAACGCACAGACCAAAGTTTGCAAAAGAGCTTCCACCTCTCCTGCCCAAGAAAAATTATTTTTTAAAATTTCCACCCCTTCAAAAATTTTTAAAACCGCAACCGCACAGCCGACACATAAAAACCAAAACACTAACCTGACAATGACAGCAAAACCCTTATCAGACTTGACTTTCACGACACGGTAGACAGAACGCCAGCTGGTAATCGAGTAGGCGGCTCCGCCAGAGACTGACGGAGTGCACCTCTCACACCACTAAGCGTACGGGTCGCGTACTTAGCGGTTCACAGATAGATGGGTTTAGTGTTGTGTAAACGTCCAACAAACTTTCGTAGCCTCGTTGC
>JAKQEZ010000744.1 GCA_029558435.1 Bacteroidota bacterium | reverse complement strand
GTTTTGTTTAATTGTACATAACGGCAGTTCGTTTAAACCAGCTTCCTCCGTTAATTTCCATCACTAAACTACACATTTATTTCAAATTTAAACAACTTCAATAAACTTTTTTTTAAGCAGATTATTTCACATTAATCAAACCTTGTTTTACGGTTGTTTTGATAATTTTCGTTTAAGAAAGCACTTTTTGACAGCAGGTGAATTGTCTTCTTTCTTAAAGTGAATATACAAGCTTAATTTTGTTGTTTTTTGAAGCTACAAAAAAGAAAATTCTGAGTGGTGTTAAATGGTGTTGTATGATCCTCTGTTAAGCAACTAATTTTTTCAAAACCGTTTTTTAAATTCATTTTGTTTCATAAACTGTTTCCCAATGATTTTTTCTATTTATACTGTCCATATTCTGTTTGTTTTAATGTTTGAGTGCTCCATTTTAGTTTCTGTAAATGGTATGAAATAGGGTATGAGAGTTGTTTGAAAAACGCTTACAATTTCATTATCTATAATAAATGCAACAAATCTGTTTTATTTCAACTAAAACCAACTACTCCGTAAATGCGTAGTTGATAATATTGGCACCCATTTGAAGCGCTTGTTTATGTTTTTCTGGAGAATCTTGGTGCACGTTAATATCTTCCCAACCATCGCCTAAGTCGGTTTCATACGTGTAAAGCAAAATAACTTTTCCGTTTTCAATAATTCCAAATGCTTGCGGTCGCTTGCCATCATGTTCGTGAATTTTTGGCAATCCGTTGAAATTGTATTTTTGATGAAAAATAGGGTGGTTAAATGGCAATTCTACCAATTCTTTGTTGGGAAATACTTTTTTGATTTCTACACGTATGAATTGATCCATACCGTAGTTGTCGTCTATGTGCAAAAAACCACCGCCTTGCAAATAGTTGCGTAAATTACTTGCCTCTTGTTGCGAAAAAACAACGTTTCCGTGTCCTGTCATGTGCACAAAAGGGTATTGAAATAAGTCAGGGCTACCCACTTCTACAAATGGAACATCGGGAGAAATTTTAGTGGATAGATTTTCGTTGCAAAATTTTACAAGATTTGGAACCGATGTAGGGTTGGCATAATAATCTCCACCACCATTGTATTTCAAAACTGCAATTTGATAAGCATATTGCGAATATCCGCAGGTGCTTACAAATAATGTTATCCATACAATTAGTTTTTTCATCGCTTTGGTTTTCAACAAAAATAAAAAAGTAAATAGATTTTGATTAATTTTTTATGCTAAATCGCCATTAATGCTTGCATACAGGCATACAATCCTGCGGTTTCTGTGCGCAATCGATTTTTTCCTAACGTTATTGCTTTGTAGCCATTTTCAATTGCTAAGGCAGTTTCTTCTAATGTAAAATCGCCTTCTGGACCAATTAAAATAGGTGCGTTTTTATCAAAAATTGCAGAAAGTTGCTGTTTTTCTCCTTCATAGCAATGGGCAATGTAACCGTTGGGATGCGCTTTAATGAATTGTTCCACTTTAGTTAAATCGTTTATTTTGGGTAAAAACAATCGTTTGGATTGCTTCATAGCGCTTATGGCAATGTTCTCAAATCGTTCTAATTTAATAGCTTTTCGTTCAGAATTTTTGCTCAATAAAAACGTAATTTCAGTAACACCCAATTCGGTTGCTTTTTCAACCAACCATTCCATGCGCTCGTTCATTTTGGTGGGACAAATAGCAATGTGGACGTTGAATGCAGGAGCAACTTCAATTTTTCGCTCAATAATTTCAACTTTGCAATGTTTGGGGTGTGCCTCTAAAATTACAGCAGTTACCAATAAACCACAACCGTTTTGAAGTCCAATAGTATCGCCTTCTTTTAAACGGAGAACTTTACAAATATGGCGCGATTCGGTTTCATTCAATTGATGAAATTGTGTGGAATCGGTTATTTGAGCATCGTAAAATAGTTGCATATCAATTCATTAAGCGAAACATCATTTCTTTCATCAAATCGCCACTAGACATGGATGAATTGTTGACTCCTTTTGACATTAAATCGTATTCTTGTAAAATAGCAATGTTTTCTGCCAATTTTTTGGGTGGGTATATTTTTGCTGCTTTGGTATACTGAGCAACAACAAATGGTGCTATTTTTAAAATTGAAGCCAACGAAGCTTGCGATTTATCGGGTGAAAAATGTAAACGCATCAATTTAATGTGATAAGCATACAAGTTACTTATTACCGGAATAATGCTTCCTGCTTTAGGGTTTTTGTCAAAATAATCAACAATTTTATAGGCTTTCAGGTGATCGCGATCGGCAAACGCATTAGAAAGCTCGAAAAAGTTGTAATCTTTGGAGATACCAATGTTTTCTTCCACATGTACCTCGTTGATAACCGTTCCTTTTTCTACTAAAATTTGAAGTTTTTCAAGCTCATTGATGATTCTACCAATGTCGGTTCCCAAGTTTTCGGCCAACAACATAGAAGCTTTTTGCGAAATTTGGTAGCCCGATTCGGCAACAAATTTATTTATCCAATCAACTACTTTATAATCTTTAAGTTTTTCGGTAACAAAGACCAACCCATTTTTGGCGGCATCTTTGAGCAATTTTGTGCGCGAGTCGTATTTTTTATACTTATAACAAATAACAAAAATAGTGGTATCAACTGGATTTTCAAATAAGGGAGCAAGGAGCTCAAAATCATCCTTATCAATGTTTTGAGCTTCTTTAACTATCACCAATCGTTTTTCTCCCATCATAGGAAACGATTTCACCTCTGATATTAGCTGCGGAATAACAACATCCTTACCATAAATTATCGTTTGGTTGAAATCTTTTTCGCTTTCATCAATGGCATTTTCCTCTATTGCATCACAAACTAAATCAATGTAATACGGTTCTTCACCATGAAGAAAGTAAATTTTTTCGAACTGTTTTTGCTTAATATTTTTTATGATAAGCTTGTGGTCCATCTTAATCTACGTGTTCTTCCCAGATTTTAATTAATTCCACCATTGTTCGCACTGCTTTTTCCATATCTTGAACGCTCACGTATTCGTGTTTTGAGTGAATTCCCATTTCTCCAGTAAACAAGTTCGGACAAGGTAATCCCATAAACGATAAGCGAGAACCGTCAGTTCCACCGCGGATAATCATCGGTTTTGGTTCAACACCAGCACGTTTCATTGCTTCAATAGCATATTCTGTAACAAAAGGAACGCTGTTCAATACTTCTTTCATGTTGCGGTATTGTTCTTTTACCACAAATTCCATTGAAACACCATTGTGCGGTTCAACAATCATTTGGGCAATTCCTCTTAATTCGTCTTCGTATTTAGAAAGCTTTTCGGTAACATGGTCACGAATGATGAAACTCACCGTTGTTGATTCCATAATTCCACTGATAGAAACAGGGTGAACAAAACCATCTCTTCCTTCAGTCGTTTCAGGCGACCAACGATCTTTTGGCAAGGCAGCCACAAAATCAGAAGCCAATTTGATGGAGTTAACCATGATTCCTTTTGCATAACCAGGGTGTGCACTCACTCCTTTAAATGTTACTTTTACTGAGTCAGCAGAAAATGTTTCGTCTTCAATAGAACCCAAAACACCTCCGTCCAACGTGTAACCGTAGTCGGCATTTAATTTTTTGATATCCAAATGATCTACCCCGCGACCAACTTCTTCGTCGGGTGTGAATAAAATGCGCACTTTTCCGTGTTTTACCTCAGGATGTGTCAATAAATAATTGGCAAAATCCATAATAATGGCAACACCTGCTTTGTCGTCAGCACCCAAAAGCGTTGTTCCACTTGCCGTGATGATATCGTCACCAATTTTTTCTTTCAAATACGGATGCATTTCCGTAGTGATGATTTGCGTTGGATCGTCTGGCAAAACAATAGGTTGCCCGTTGTATTTTTCGTGCACAATTGGTTTAACGTTGGTTCCAGTTACATCTGGCGCTGTGTCCATGTGCGAACAAAAACAGATAGTTGATGTTACTTTGTCGGTGTTGCTTGGAATGGTAGCAAAAACATAGCCCCATTCGTCCATTTCAACCTCGCTTGCACCCATGTCTTGCAATTCTTTTACAAGCAATTGTGCTAAGTCTTTTTGCTTCATAGAAGAAGGAAAAGTTGTTGAATTAGGATCTGCTGTTGTGTCTATTTTCGCGTAGCGAATAAAATTTTCTCTTACTTGATGTTTGTAATTGTTCATCGTGTTTTGATTTATGTCAAAAATAAGAATTATAGCATTAGCAACAACAAGAAGTTGTCAAGAGATATTAACAAAAAATAGGTTGTTACAAATAATCACTAAATTTGTGTGAAATACATGCTGAATTTGAATTGTGGTATAAGGTATGAAAGAAGAGAATTAAATTTATAAAAAGTAGGATTATGAAATTTGCTTTAAATTTTTTAGTTTTTTTATTTGTTTGTAATACAATTACTTATTCACAATCATTTAAAGAAAAAGTTGAATCTATTTACAATTTCAAAATTGCTACTTTAACTCCAGATGAAGCAATAAAAAAAAACGAAGAATTGCGTTTGTTCTGGAAAGAAATGGATAAGGATACGGCTAATTTTTTACCTCAAATTAGAAAAGTATTAACAATTCCTAATCAACCTTCTTATTTGTATTTTGATTTGTGCTCTTACCTTAATATTCAATCGTTTAAACCTTCTGACAATGCACTAATTGAACAAGCAATTGCAAACATCAATTGGGCGGACATGAACCAATGGGAATTGATTGAAAAATATAGAACTTTTGCGCTAAGTGGCATTAATGTGGTGAATGGTGTAAAAACATTGTTTAAAACAACTAAAATCAATGTGTTGAATCCGTTAATCAATAAAACGTTCAATCAAGGTGAAATTGCGGCCTATTTGTTATTGCCTTTGAAACCTCAAAAATATGTGACTCCTTTAGCAGAAATATACGATACCATTTCAACCGAGGCGCAACGAACAGTAATAACCATATTGTGGCTGTCAAATACGCAAGTGGGAGATGAAAAATTACAATTGTTTGCTAAAACCACAAAAGATATTGATGTTAGGAGTTATGCCAATCGATTGTTGTATCGTTTTCCACCATCGCAAGAACTAATTGTGCCATTGGAGGCAATGAATGAGCAACAACGAACTGCCGACCTAATGCAAAATTATTTTCAATCCGTTGCCGAATGGAAAGCCGATTCGTGGCAAAAAATTATTCAAACCACACAATTGATGCACTATTTTAAATTGGCACGTTCACTCTAATTGACTATGAATTTTAAAATAAAACGACAAACTGGCGAAGTATCTGAATTTGACGTAGAAAAACTCAAATATTCACTCACAAAATCGGGTGCATCCGATATTGAAGTGGCCGAAGTTTTAGAAAATATGTTGCCCCGCATTCATGATGGAATGTCAACCAAAGCTATTTATCAACTGGCATTCAATCAATTGAAAAAGGTAAATGGTACGTTTGCAGCACGTTATAGTTTAAAACGAGCATTGATGGAATTAGGACCTGCTGGGTTTTATTTTGAACAATGGATTGCACGTTTTTTAGAAAGCTATGGCTATGAAACATGTACAAATGTATTAGTACAAGGAGAGGCTGTGACGCATGAAGCAGATGTGATTGCCAAAAAAGGCGAGGAGATGTTATGGATAGAATGCAAGTTTAGAAATACCATGGATTCTAAAATCAGCGTTACCACACCTATGTATGTTTTATCGCGCGTGAACGATATTTCACAGCAAACGTATCCATTTTTTGGTGGAGCTCATCGTTTTACACATGGTTGGTTAATAACAAATGCCTATTTTACCTCAGATGCCATTGCTTTTGGCGAGCACTATGGCTTAAAAATGCTATCGTGGGATTATCCTGCAAAAAGAAGTATTAAGAACTTGGTTGATCAAAAAGCGCTGTATCCCATTACTTGTTTAACCTCATTAACCAAAAATGAAAAAGATTATTTGCTCAGCAAAGGATTTATTTTGGTAAAGGACTTGTATGGCAACGATGAAGTTTTTGAAAGCAATTTTATCAAAGGGAAAAACCGTCAAAAGGTGAAATTTGAAATAGAAGAATTAATTCAAGGAAACGAATAGCTTAGTGCACCCAATAAATCTCTTTGTTTGAAATGTTTAATCATTAGTTGTTTTTAGCTTCATCTTATAAATTTATAGTTATTTCATTTGTTTGAAATTAGTATATTGAAGGCTTCTCGCAAAATAAAAAGTAGTCGGTTATCCGATTTTAAGCAAGTTAACAGATTATTGTGGATTCTTTTTTACTTTATTTAGAATTAATACAAATAGTTTAAAGAAAAAATATGTAATTTTACACAGCAAAATTATTTATATATGGAGTTGACAAGAGAGAATGTCTTGGAGGTGTTAGGTAGAATTCAAGATCCAGAATTGAAAAACGATATTGTTTCTTTAAGTTTTGTAGAGGAGTTAAAAATTGAAGATAATACTGTTTCTGTTAAAGTATTAAGCTCTAATCCTGCATTGCATGCGCGCAAACGCTTGCACGAAGCCGTTGAGTTTAACTTAAAAAGAGAGTTTCCAAACATTGTTGTTAAATGTTCAACTATTCCTTTGCCATCAGAATCGAAAGAAGTGCATCGTAAAGTATTGCCAAAAGTTAAAAATATTATTGCAGTTGCTTCTGGAAAAGGTGGTGTGGGAAAATCAACAATTACAGCCAATATAGCAGGTGGTTTGTTAAAAGCTGGCTATACAGTTGGTATTGTCGATGCGGATATTTATGGACCTTCTATGCCTACAATGTTCGACGTTGTTAATATGCGACCTAAAATGTTAACCATTGATGGTGTTCCAAAAATTGACCCTGTAGAAACGCATGGTGTTAAATTATTGTCAATTGGATTTTTTACAGAGCAAGATAATGCGGTTGTTTGGCGTGGACCAATGGCTGCAAAAGCTTTGACGCAAATGTTTACAGATGCAGAGTGGGGTGAGTTGGATTATTTATTGATTGACCTTCCTCCAGGTACAGGTGATATTCACTTATCTTTAGTGCAAAATGTACCTTTGGATGGAGCTGTTATTGTTTCAACTCCTCAAGAAGTGGCATTAGCCGATGCAAGAAAAGGAATCAATATGTTTAAATTAGACACTATTAACGTTCCAGTTATAGGTTTGGTTGAAAATATGGCATGGTTTACACCGGCTGAATTACCTGAAAATAAATACTATATTTTTGGTCGCGATGGCGCTAAAAACTTAGCTGAAGGAATGGGAGTGGTACTTTTAGGTCAAATTCCATTGGTACAAAGCATTCGTGAATCTGGCGATGTTGGTAAACCAGCTGTTTTCCAAGAAAATACAGTGGTAAGTCAAGCATTTGATGATTTATGCAAAGTATTTGTGGAAGAGGTTGAAAAAGCAAAAGAACAAAAATCGAAGAAAAAACATAACGCAGTAGTATGACACTGAATAAAGAAGAACTAACAAAAAAAGTAAACGAAGTTTTAACGCAATTACGTCCCTACTTACATGAAGATGGAGGGGATATGGAATTGGTAAAAATTACGGATGATGGTATAGCACATGTACGGTTAATTGGTGCATGCAGTGATTGCCACATGTCAACAATGACGTTGAAAGCAGGTTTAGAAGCACAAGTAAAGAAAATTGCTCCTGAAATTGTTTCTGTGATTGCTTTTGACGATGCAGAAGCATAAGTTGAAAGCTGTGAAATATGAATTAAAAAGAGTATTGTGGTTATTTGCTGCAATGCTCTTTTTGCAATCGTGTGCACTGAATTCTATATTTTTGCGTCCTACAAAACTTTCTTCAAAAACAACTGCTTTTTCATTGAAGACTAAAAACAGTGAAACAATATCCGTTCATTTTGGAGAAAATCACCAACCTGTATTTTTAAAAGAAAATAAAGATACAGTTGAGTTGGAGTACACCATTAAAAGTGTGGTTTTCAAAAATCAATCGGGAAAATTGCTGAATGGATGGGAAATAATGCCCAAAGCACCGGTTCAACCAGTGGCCACACTCGTCCATTTTCATGGCAATGCAGGTTCGTTGTTACACCAATTTAATGCTGTAACACCATTAGTGAAAGAAGGTTTTGCTGTCTTTATGTTTGATTACAGTGGATTTGGCTTTTCTGAAGGTCGCCCAACCCGAAAAAATGTGTTGAAAGATGGAAATGCCGCTTTGGATTATGTGTTGACCAATTTTTCTCCTGCAAAGAAAATTGTTATTTACGGGCAATCGTTGGGAGGACATTTGGCTGGTGTAGTGGGGACGCAACGACAAAAAGATATTGATGCACTTGTGATTGAAGGTGCTTTTTCTTCGCATAAAACTGTTGCACAAGCATTTGCAGGTGGTTTTGGTAAAGCATTTACAAAAGAAATGTACAGCGCCAAAGATTCTATTGCTCACTACCACAAGCCATTGCTAATAATTCATAGCACAGAAGATGAAGTGATTCCTTTTGAAATGGGAAAAGAAATTTTTAATAAGGCGAATCATCCAAAAGAGTTCTTAGAAGTGAAAGAATGTCACATTTGTGCTCCTAATTATTACACACAAGAAATTGCAGATAAAATCAAGACAATGTTAGGATTGTAGTTCATTAATCAAAACAAATTTCACTAAAAAATAAGCAATAATGCATTTGATTGCTTTACAATAATACTGATTTTTTAAAATTGTTCTATGTCAAAAAATAAGCATTTAACTAGATTAAAATTTTAGTTTTGTTATCGTTTAATAAATAAACATAAATTTAAAATAAAACCCTTGGGATTACTTTCGCTTAATTACAAAACAATACTTTCGGTTGCACTTCCAATGATGGGAGCTTCTTTTGTGCAGTCAATTGTTTTGTTAACAGCCTCTGCATTTTTAAGTCGATATTCAACCGATGCCTTTGCAGCTGTAGGTAATGCTGGTTTGATATTCATTACCATGCACATTTTTGTGGTAGGTATAAGTGATGGAACTCAGATATTAATTTCCAACAAAATAGGTAAACGCAATACCTCCGATATTGGTCGGTTGTTATTAACCTCTATTTTGGTGCTAACGATTATCGTTTCACTTTTGGTTGCTTTTGCGCAGTTGTTTTTACCTGATTTAATCTTGGGATATGCAAAACATGCTGAAATTGCTTTAGCTCAAATAGATTTTATTACCATTCGTGTCTATGGGCTGTTTTTTGCTATGATTTTATTGCCCTTGCAAGCTTATTATTTTGCTTTTGGAAAATCATGGGTGCCTTTTGTTGGAGCTATTTTAACTGCAATAAGCAATATTATTTTAGACTATTGTTTGATTTTTGGGAACTGGGGATTTCCAGAAATGGGAATTGAAGGTTCGGCTTGGGCAGCAGTTGTTTCGGATGGAGTGGATGCTGTATTTTTAGTTAGCTACTTTTTCTTGTCAAAAGAACACATTCGTCAGAAAATATTTGAAAATTTTAAATTGGTGAAATCAACCTTAGTTGAAATTTTTAGAATGTCTATTCCCATTGTGTTTCAAGGCTCAGTGTCGTTGCTAACTTGGGCTATCTTTTTCATTTGGATTGAACAAATGGGGAAATTTGAGTTAACGGTTTCACAAAATATTCGAACGGTGTATTTCTTAGCATTTGTACCAGTTTGGGGATTTGCCGCAGCCACAAAAACCTATGTTTCTCAATATTCGGGAGCAAAACGTGTGCGTGATATTATTGTTGTTAGAAGAAGAATTCAATTGTTACTTTTGCTCTTCATGTTCATAATTTTTCATGGAGGGATTTTTTATCCAGAAACAGTGATTTCATGGATTAATCCCGAATATGCCTATGTTCCAAAAAGCGCTGAAACATTACGGTACATCAGTTTATCCATGTTTATTTTTGCTTATTTCAGTGTGTTTTTTCATACAATTAATGGTTTGGGTAAAACCCATATCACTTTTATTGTTGAGTCTATAGCTGTATTTCTGTACATTGCATCGGCTTATGTATTCATTAAACTAATGAGACTGGATGTAAAATACATTTGGACAGTTGAGTACATTTACTATATTTCAATGGGTATTCTATCAATCACCTATTTAAAATTGGTAAATTGGAAAAAAGAAGTTTTGAGGGTTGATTAAATTTTAAAACAAAAACTAAACATTCAACTACAAAAGCATTAATCCCATTATCTTTGCACCATGAAAGATATGCGAATTGTTTTTATGGGAACCCCTGAATTTGCGGTAACCATCCTCAATAAATTAGTTGAAAATCAAGCAAATATTGTTGCAGTTATTACCTCGCCAGATAAACCTGCTGGTAGAGGATTGAAAATGAACGAAAGTGCAGTGAAGCAATATGCAGTTAGCAAACAATTGCCTGTGTTGCAACCAACAAATTTAAAAGACGAACAATTTTTGGCAGAACTCAAAAACTTACATGCCGATTTGTTTGTGGTGGTAGCATTCCGCATGTTGCCAGAAGTGGTGTGGTCGATGCCACCTAAAGGAACAATTAATCTACACGCAAGTATATTGCCGCATTACAGAGGTGCTGCGCCTATCAACTGGGCAGTGATAAATGGCGAAAAAGAAACCGGGGTGACAACGTTTTTTATTGAAAAAGAAATAGATACAGGGAAAATCATTGAACGCACAACAACTGCAATTGGTGACAACGAAACAGTGGGTGAGTTACACGATAGACTAATGGCTTTGGGTGCAGAAACAACCCTGTCTACTGTCCAAAAAATTGCAAAAGGAGATGTACAAGGTATTCCTCAAATTGAATTCATTGAAGGAGAATTAAAAATTGCACCAAAAATATTTAAAGATGATTGCAAGGTAAATTTCAATCAATCGGCTAAAAAAGTACATGATTTTATTCGCGGTTTATCGCCTTATCCTGCTGCTTGGTGCACGCTAATCAATGGGGGAGAACAACGAACTTTTAAACTATTTGCTAGCCAACTTACAACAGAAAAAACTAATCAGTCAAAGCAAATTTTAAGTTCTAAAGATGGAATTTTGTTTCCTTGCAATAATTATTATGTGTTGGTAACCGAATTGCAACCAGAAGGTAAGCGCAGAATGGATTTTAAAGCTTATTTGGCAGGAAATTCATTGGAAGGATTTACGGTTTAACCTTTGTAAAGTCCGCCAGTGTGTAAAAACACAACCGTTGAATTGTCGTATTTATCCGATTTTCTTAATTCTTCCAGCATTCCATAAAATGCTTTGGCTGTATATATTTTATCCAGAGGGAGTTGTAAGTTTTTTTCGCAAGAATCAATAAAATCAAAAAGAGCAGGAGTTTGTTTAGCATATCCTCCAAAATGATAATCTCCATGCACCTCAATTGTTTGAAGTAATTCTTCAATTAAATCATCGTTAATAGTTGATTTTAAAAGCAATGCTTTCATTTCTCCTTTTGAATCGTAATTTTTGATAGAAGGAACAACGTGCAACTGCTGGCCCGAAAGTCCTAACAACAATCCGCAACTTGTGGTACTGGTTCCTTGCGAAACAAATAGGTGATCAAACGGGGGTAATTCACCAATAATTTCTTGACAACCTATCATTCCGTAGTAGCTAGCTCCTCCTTCATTGACAATATAGGTGTTGGGAAAAAGATTGTGCAATTCTTGGTGGTATTCGGTCATGTAACGCATTGCATATTCTTCTCGCGAAACAAAATAAAGAAACATGCCCAATTCTTTGCAGCGCGACAGCACATAGTTGGAATGCGGAGTGTGTTCATCACCACGAACAACGCCTATGGATGGGATATTGAGTTCATTGCAAGCACTTGCTGTAGCCAAAAGATGGTTAGAATATGCACCTCCAAATGTTAGGATACGTGAGCACTTCGATTGCTTAAAATGTTCAATAGTATATTTTAGCTTTCGCCATTTATTGCCCGACACTTCTGGGTGAATCAAATCGTCACGTTTTACCAAAAGTTGAATTCCACGTTTGTCAAATTCTTCGATGGAAAGTGTTTGAATGATGGATTTACTGGTATCGAATGGCATTTTTTTTCTAAAATTAAATAATTTTGCAATATGGAAGAGGATATGTCAGGATTTTCTAATAAGAAAAGATGGGAGGATGATGAATATTATTACACTCCCGAGGGATTTATTGTTTTTACCGAAAAATACCATTTAAAACGCGGGTATTGTTGTAAAAGCAATTGCCGTCATTGTCCTTATGGTTACAATAAAAACACCGGGAAAGTAGAAGGGAAACAAAAAAATTAATCCTCTGCACGAATGCCATTTTCAGGCACCTTTCCTGTATATTTACTCAATCGCTTTTTTATCTCTTTAATGTCGGCATCTACATCACCTGTTGGCTCAAATAAACTGTCCCAACCACCGGTTTTGTTTTTGTAGTCAATATAAGCTACGTAAATTGGAACCTTTGCCTCTAATGCAATGTGGTAAAATCCTTTTTTCCAATGAGAATTGTATTTTCGAGTACCCTCTGGTGTAAAAACTAAAAACAAATTGTCTGTTTTTTTAAATTCTTCAACAGCCACTTTGGTCATGTTGTTTTTATGCTTTCTGTCAACTGGAATTCCACCCATTTTTCGCATTAAGCCGCCAAATGGTGGACGAAATAATTCTTTTTTGATTAAAAATTTGGTGTTAACACCATAATATGAAAAAGTAAGGCGACCAATAACAAAATCCCAATTAGAGGTGTGTGGTCCCATGCAAACTACGCATTTACTCACAGTTGGAGGTGTTTTATCAATTTTCCACCCAAACAATGAAAGTATAAACAAGCCAATTTTTCCCATGGTTCAAAATTAATTTTTTTCTAAATATGGATTAAAAAAATGCATGAAATTCAATTAATAAACAACCGTTAATAAATCGTGATAACTTATTTTCAAATGCACTTGTATTCTTTCTATTTTTGTATAGCAAACAACAACAAGCTAATTTAACATGAAACAATACCACGAATTGCTCCAACACATTTTGGATAACGGAGTTAAAAAAGAAGACAGAACAGGTACGGGAACTATTTCTGTATTTGGGCACCAATCGCGTTATGATTTATCGCAAGGTTTTCCAGTTGTTACCACTAAAAAAGTGCATTTGCGCTCCATTATTCATGAATTGTTGTGGTTTTTGCAAGGTGATACTAATATCAAGTATTTGAAAGATAATGGTGTGAGTATTTGGGACGAATGGGCGGATGAAAATGGAAATCTTGGTCCAGTTTACGGTCATCAGTGGAGAAGTTGGCCAGGAAAAAATGGCGAAACTATTGATCAAATTTCAAAATTGATCGAGCAAATCAAAAAAAATCCAGATTCTCGTCGTTTAATTGTTTCTGCGTGGAACGTAGCTGATGTGGATAACATGGCGTTGCCTCCTTGTCATACTTTGTTTCAATTTTATGTGGCAGAAGGAAAATTAAGCTGTCAGTTGTACCAGCGCAGTGCTGATACGTTTTTAGGAGTGCCGTTTAACATTGCTTCGTATGCATTATTAACCATGATGATTGCACAAGTTTGCGATTTACAACCTGGTGATTTTGTACACACTTTGGGTGATGCACACTTGTATTCTAACCATATCGAACAAGCAAAATTGCAGTTGTCGCGTGAGTTGCGCCCATTGCCAACCATGAAAATTAATCCAGCTGTGAAAGATATTTTTGCCTTCAAGTTTGAAGATTTTGAATTGGTAAATTACGATCCACATCCACACATCAAAGCAGAAGTTGCTGTATAAAAATATGAAAGTAGCTTTAATTGTTGCCGTTGACAAACAAGGTGGAATAGGTAAAAACAACGATTTGCCTTGGCACATGCCTGATGATATGAAATTTTTCAAAACCACCACAACCAATCATATTGTGGTGATGGGAAGAAAAAATTACGAATCCATTCCAGAACGTTTTCGCCCGCTACCCAATCGTGAAAACGTTATTTTGTCAAGAAATTCTAATTTTACGGCACCTAATTGTTTGGTATTCAATTCGCTTGAAGCTTGTTTTGAACATTACAAAGAAGAAACTGAACGAATAGTGTACATCATCGGTGGTGGTGAAATTTTTAAACAAGCACTTGAATCCAATCAAGTTTCAGAAATGTTTATTACGCACATCAATTACCAATTTGACTGCGACGTGTTTTTCCCTAATTTTGATAAAAACCAATGGGAGCAAGAGGTGGCGTTGAAGCACAGCCAGGATGAAAAACATATTGCTGATTTTACAATTGTTAAATACACTAAAAAATAGAATTAACAGCCAACTATTTCCTATCAATTGTCGTCATGTGAGTAATTAGATTTTAGTTTTTGTTAATTATCTTACTTTTTACAATTGTTTTAAGGTTTCATATTCAATACAAAAGCACATTA
>JAKQEZ010000743.1 GCA_029558435.1 Bacteroidota bacterium | reverse complement strand
TTTAATCGTTATTTACTCGTATCAACTTTATCGCAATTTGAGGCAACAGCCTACACAAACACAAACCGTTAGCTTTTTTCATCATTCAATCCTTTTAATGGTTGGAAACGAATCAGAAACAGAATAGATATACAACTTTGGGTCTTTTGAAGAATCAATCAGAACGCAATCAACTTCAATCGGGTTTGTTGATCTCCACGTAGAAAGTTCATGATTGTCCTGATTTGTGAAAAGTTTCATGTCAAACGCTCCATTCACATAATCAAACGATCCATCCCATGAAACGACAACCGGTTTTGTTTTGTCCTCAACCTTTTGTAACAGGTCAATAAGTTCTTGTGTTGTCATGACCTTTTCCTCCTTCCAATTTCGCCGTGTTTTGCATGAACGTAAGTACCTTTCCCAGAGTTCCAAACAAGTTTTACTGGACGTGTCTTTTTCGGATGTTTCGGAACATACTTTTCTTTGTCCGGGTTTTCAAACATCCCTGATTCCGCAATTTTTGGCGGATTCATTAACCTTGCAAATGATAAATCTTTTGACATAACTTTTATTTTTTAAAATTTAAAATGGTGATTCTTCTTGTGATCTCTCAAAATAATCAATCGCTAATTGCCTGTTTTCTTTTGACCCGGATGAATTTATCCATGATGAATTGTCCCAATTATCTTCATTCAATATGAAATTTTCAAACCTCCCGTTGTGTAGGTTGTATTTATAGTCAATCGATCCGACTTGTCCGAGGTGTTTGAACTTTACTTTCTGAATGTGTACTGTTATTTTTTCTTCGCTGAAATTGCGGTAAATAGTTATACCAAAATCTGTTTTGTTGAAAAAGTTTGCCGATCCATTTATGTCATACAGGTTTGGAACATCCATTAACATTGAATCTCTGTTCTTTTGCATCTTTCTGGGGTGCGCAACAAGGAAAATTGAAATGTTATTTTTGTGGCAGAAGTTTGTAAGTTTATCCAAAAACCTGCTAATGTAATTTGTTTCAGATTCATTCCTTTCCTCTTTATGTTCCAGTTTGTTGTACGGATCAATTACAAAACCGGATATTCCTTTCCTGAA
>JAKQEZ010000107.1 GCA_029558435.1 Bacteroidota bacterium | reverse complement strand
GTAAAGACCTTAAAGCAATTTATCCCGTAATTAAATCTGGAGTTGAACGAACTTGGAAAACTTTACCAAATACATTTTTAGATTATTTAAACGAGGGAAATATTGTTGCAAAAAAAGAAAACGATGAAATTGTTATCTATGAGAAATTGTATGAAGACCAAGTTATAAGGACGCATTGGATAAAAAAGGAATATCACGCCTATCACTTTGGAACAAAAATATTGGACTCTATACTTGGTGAAAAAAAATTTAATTTTCCAAAATCAGTTCACTTAATTGAAGACATACTCAAGTTAATAACTAGAAAAAACAATTCAACAATACTTGATTTTTTTGCAGGAAGTGGAACAACAGGACACGCAGTTCTTAACCTGAATAAGCAAGATGGTGGAAATAGAAGATTTATACTTTGTACAAATAATGAAAATGAAATATGCGAAGAAGTTACTTACCCAAGAGTTAAAAATGTAATTAAAGGATATAAAAATGAAAAGAAAGAGAATGTAGACGGACTTGGCAACAACTTAAAATATTTCAAAACTTCTTTTGTTGCGAACAACCGCAATAAAGACCAATTGAAAATTGACATTACAAAGCGTTGCACAGAAATGCTTTGTTTGAAAGAAGGAATTTTCAATTTAATCAAAGAAGAAGCGGACTATAAGATATTTCAACAAGGCAATCGCTATTTAGCAGTTTACTATGACTTTGCCAATGCTTCGCTTGACGAACTAAAAGAAGAAATGAATTCCTTAAAAGGCGAAAAGGTTTTGTATTGTTTTACCGTTGATAATCACGGTTTAGACAAAGCCAATTTCAGAGGTTGGAAAAACATCCGCCTTGAGCCAATTCCACAAAAGATTTTAGATGTTTACAAACGAATTTTCAAAAACTAAGAATGTCATACGGAAATAAAGAATATCAAGTAAATGCAATCGGACAACTGGTAAAATCAGTTACCGAATTACTGGCAAAAGATGCCAGTAATAAAGTTTGTGTTTTCCAAAGCCCAACAGGTAGCGGAAAAACTGTAATGGTTGCAAAATTCATTGAAGAAATAATCAAAGAATTGCCCGAAACAGATTTATGTTTTTTGTGGGTTAGCATTGGCAAAGGCGATTTACACAAGCAGAGTAAAAAATCACTTGAACGAATTTTTGACGGTTTCCCAAACGTAAATCTATTGGAAGAGGAATTTTTTGGTAGCAGAAACTACATTGAGCAAAACGAAGTAGTTGTTGTAAACTGGGAAAAACTTTACAGTAAATACGCTTCGGGTGAAAATAAAGGCGAGTGGAAAAACAAAGTAATGAGAGAAGGCGAAGGCGTTAATTTCATTGAGGTTCTAGAAACCACAAGAGAAAAACGCAAAATCGTTTTAATCATTGACGAAAGCCATTATGCCAGTGATGCACAAAGAACAAACGAACTACGACAAATTATAAGTGCAGATGTAACACTTGAAATGAGTGCTACACCCAAAATTCAACCAACAGCACAAGACATTGCAAAAGGCAATGCAAAATTCGTTTACGTTGACCCAAAAGATGTAATTGAAGAAGGAATGATAAAAAAGGAACTCATCATTAATGAGAACCTTGAAAAATTGGTTGATGATGAAAAAACTTCACAAGACATTATAATTGAAGCAGCTTACAACAAACGATTAGAACTAAAAGAAGCATATAATAAAGCAGGTTCAAATATCAATCCGCTTTGCCTTATTCAACTTCCAAACGCAGAAGCAGGCGTTGCAAAGAAAGAAGTAATTGAAGCGTTTTTAGCCGACAAAGGAATTACGGAAACAAACGGAAAATTAGCAGTTTGGTTAAGTGAAGAAAAGTCAGACAATTTAGACCAAATTTCAGATTTTGAAAGCGAAGTTGAATTTTTGCTTTTCAAACAAGCCATTGACACAGGTTGGGACTGCCCAAGAGCACACATACTTGTAAAACTTCGGGACATTCAGAGTTACACTTTTGAAGTGCAAACAGTTGGTCGCATACTTCGTATGCCTGAACAAATGCACTATGAAGATGAAAATTTAAACACTGGTTTCATCTTTACAAATCTTCAAAAGATTACAGTTCAAAAAGAAGATTACAATCCTAACATCATTAAGCATTTAAAGTCGGTAAGAAAGCCAATCTATAAACCTTTACTGCTTCCATCCTACTACAAAAGTCGTGTTGACTTTGGCGATATTACATTCAGTTTCGGAAAAACATTGGAAGAGGTTTTTTGCAATGCCTTCGGTATAGAAATAAATCCGACAATGGTAAACACAGCCGAAAACGGTGAGAAAATAAAAGCCAAAGGTTTAACAACGGACATCACAACTTACAAAGAAAGTTTATTGACCGATAAGAAAATTACTGGAACTGACTATGATGAAATTACGGGAGTTTTGAATGAAAGTGATGATAGAACAGCATTAGCAAAATTGGCTGACAATGATTTGCAAGATATGTTCAGTTCTATTATCAAAGAGAATTTAAGCGGTTTTGCACCAAAGCGTTCTGTTCCGACAGTAAGAGGTGCAATTTATCAATGGTTCAAAAAATATTTAGGTATCAATTACCAAATGGAAAACGGTATTATTCATATTCAATACTTGTTTCTACACGACAAAAATTTGAGCAAGTTTTCTGAACTTTTAAGCAAAGCGACTGGAGAATACAAGCCAATTAAGAAAGCAGAAGTTAAAGCAAAAATTGAAGAAACTGTTTACGACTGGGATATTAAGAAAGAGGAATTTTTCAATCAACACACAGACGAAAAACTGGACTACAAACTTTGTATTTACGAACCTTGCTATTTAGGTAAAGACCGTTCAACACCTGAAAAGGAATTTGAAAAACATCTTGAAACCAAAGCAGACAAAGTTGAATGGTGGTTTAAAAATGGAGTGAGTAAAAAAGACTTTTTCGGTATCAAATACGAAGAAAACGATTTGCCTCAAACTTTTTATCCTGACTACATCATTCAACTGACATCGGGTAAAACTTTCATTGGCGACACAAAAGCAGGTAGCACAGCGACAGAAGCAAAATCAAGAGCCGAAGCGTTACAAGCATACATCAAAGACCAAAACGCAAAAGGAAAAAATTTAGTTGGTGGCATCATCATTAAAGACGACACAAAAAAATGGAGAGTAAACCAACAAGACATTTACAAGTATGACAAAAACGATTTAACGAAGTGGGACTATTTTGACAACATAATTTAGCCAACGCATCTGGTGGCACATTTGCAAAACCGCACAAGCCAACACTAAAGCCAAGTTTTGCAAAAGAGCCACCAAGCCAACGCACCAAGACAGACACGAAATGATAACGAACAAACACGACAGAAAAGAAGGGCAGCTGGTAACATCGGTTTGGCAATATGGCGGCTGAAGTGCTTCTATGAAACATTTGTGCAGGGTTCAACAGCAGTAATTCTTATGAACTTCAGTGTTAAAAATCCGCCACATCGCCAAGCCGTAAACCGTTACCTGCAACCCTAACAGACACCCTGCAAATATTCAACAGACAAAATAAATGAGAGTAACAAAATTATTTAAGGACTTTTTTGACAGTGAAAAATCAGGCGGGCTTGTTTTAATTGCTTGCACTATTATTTCTTTGGCAGTTGCCAACTCAACTTTTGGGACAGACTACCACCATTTTTGGCAAACACAATTTCAAGGACACAGCATTGAACATTGGGTAAATGACGGACTAATGGCAATTTTCTTTTTACTCATTGGCTTAGAGTTGGAACGAGAAATTTACATTGGTGAACTTTCAAAACTTAAAGACGCTTTACTGCCAATTTTTGGAGCAATTGGTGGAATGTTTGTGCCAGCAGGACTTTTCTTGCTTTTCAACTATGGAACTGCTACACAATCAGGTGCAGGTATTCCAATGGCGACAGATATTGCTTTTGCTTTGGGCATATTATCGTTATTGGGTAACAGAGTTCCAACTTCTCTAAAAGTATTTTTGACAGCACTTGCCGTTATTGACGATTTAGGAGCAATTATCATCATTGCAATTTTTTACACTACAACTTTGCTATGGACAAATTTATTCATAGCGTTAGGAATTTTTGCCTTGCTATTGGTTTTCAACAGACTGAAAATTAGAAATCTAATTCCTTACTTAATTGGTGGCGTTGCAATGTGGTATTTTATGCTACATTCAGGCGTTCACGCCACTATAACAGGCGTGCTTTTGGCTTTTGCAATACCATTTGGCAATGGAGACGAAAAATCGACTTCATACATCTTGCAACACTTTTTACACAAGCCAGTTGCATTTTTCATTCTTCCCGTTTTTGCATTAGCCAATACAGGCATAATATTTAGTGGAGACATTACCCAAACTTTGACAGAGAATAACAGTATAGGTATTGCACTTGGATTAATTGTAGGTAAACCATTGGGAATTTTCCTTTTGACGTTTTTAGCCGTTTCATTTGGACTTTGCAAACTTCCGACAGACCTAAATTGGAAATCAATTTTTGGTGTAGGACTTTTGGGAGGAATTGGATTTACAATGTCTATTTTCATTACGCTACTTGCTTTTGACAACGAAACAATTATCAATAACTCAAAATTAGTAATCCTACTTTCCTCATTGACAGCAGGAGTGTTAGGTCTTATAAGTTTAAAGCTAATTCTAAAACCAACAATAAATTAAGTGAAACGAAACAGGGCAGCAGGTAACACGGTATTGGCAAAAAAGGGGCTGATGGAAGTAATTGATCAGTTGTGCTACTATCAACTTTTGTGCATATATTCGACTGAAGGTTTTCAAATTCCCCTTCTTCGCCAATACCCAAACCGTTACCGGTCATGCTAAAAGACGAAACAACCAACAAAAAATCGAACGGGAAAACGGACAGACAAAATGCCAACGCTTCGCAAAATTAAAAGAGCTGCAAAGCCAAGCACAAGCCGACACAATTTGCAGCACATTTAATTTTGCCCAACCGCACCCAAGCCCACCCACCACCCGACTTCTTGACAAGTTTGCATACTGTTGATAAAATCTTTAAAGTTTATTGCGACCAAATCAAAAAGTCTTTTTACATTTGACAATTATTGTCAAGTTAATATTTTCAAATTGAAAACGACAGGAGAAATAATCAGAGAGAAAAGAGAGAAAAAAGGGTTGCTGTTGCGACAAGTTTCTGCTCAACTCGACATAGATACAGCTATACTCAGTAAAATTGAACGTGGAGAGAGAAAAGCCACAAGAGAACAAATTACTAAGTTGGCTGATATACTTGAACTTGATAAAGAATCTTTGCTTATTCAGTATTTGAGTGAGAAAATTCTATATGAAATTCAAGACGAAGACTTGGGAATTCAAGCACTCAAAGTTGCTGAAAAAACAATTAAATACGGAGTAACTAAAAACAAATAAAATGGCAGAATTACTATCAATAAAAGAAGCAAGCCTGTGGGCGACAGAGTATTTGGACAAAAATGTTACTACTTCTAACATTTCTTATCTTATCCAATACGGAAGAATAAAAAAAATTGGCGACAATGGTTCAACTCAAGTAATCAAAGAAGAATTGATAGAATATTACAAAGACCAAAAAAAATCTAGACAAGAAGAATGGAAAGAACAGCTTGGCGAAGATTTGAATTGGGCTTTATCATTTGAACAATACAAGGAAGCCGAGACGACTAAACATGTTCACCGACTTCATCCATACAAAGGAAAATTCATTCCTCAGTTAGTTGAATATTTCCTTGACAACCATACAGACAAATTCAAGAAGGAAGTTTATTTTAAGCCGGGTGACATTGTTTACGACCCATTTTCAGGAAGTGGAACAACAATGGTTCAAGCTTGTGAGTTAGGAATTCATGCAGTTGGCAATGATGTTTCTGCCTTTAATGCGATGATTGGAAATTGTAAGGTAACAAAATACAACCTTGTTGATGTTCAAACTGAAATAGACAGAATTTCTAAAGCATTAAAATCATTTTTAGCAGACCATAAAACGCTTGAATTTGAAGACAGGCTTTTAAAAGAGTTGTATGTTTTCAACAACAAGTATTTTCCAGTTCCTGAATACAAATACAAAGTCAAACGCAAGGAGATTGACGAAAAGACTTATGGCGCAGAAAAGGAACAAGAATTTTTGCCAACATTCAATAAACTGGTAAAAGAGTATAAAATAAAATTGCGTCAAGACAAAGAAGATTCGTTCCTTGACAAATGGTATACACAACATATTCGTGATGAAATTCAATTTGTTTTTGATGAAATCAAAAAAATCAAAAATCCAGAAACTAAAAAAATTGTCAGTGTAATTTTAAGTCGCACTATTAGAAGTTGCAGAGCAACTACACATGCAGACTTAGCGACCTTACTTGAACCAATCACAGCTACTTATTACTGCGGTAAACATGGAAAAATGTGCAAGCCATTGTTTTCTATTTTGAAGTGGTGGGAAACTTATTCTAAGGACACGGTAAAAAGATTAGCTCAATATGACAAGCTAAGAAAAGACACATTTCACACTTGTTTGACAGGTGACAGCAGAAACATTGACCTAGTAAAAGGACTTAGTAAAATCAATCCCGAATTTGCGAAACTTGTAGAGAAGCAAAAAATCAAAGGAATATTTTCATCACCACCTTATGTTGGTTTAATCGACTATCACGAGCAACATGCATACGCTTATGATTTGTTTGGTTTTGAACGAAAAGACGAATTAGAAATCGGACCACTTTTCAAAGGACAAGGCAGAGAAGCGAAACAAAGCTACATTCAAGGGCTTAGTGATGTTTTGAATAACGCAAAAAAATATCTCGTTGATGATTTTGATATTTTCCTTGTAGCAAATGACAAATACAATATGTATCCGACAATTGCAGAAAATGTGGGGATGCAAATAATTAATCAATATAAACGACCAGTATTAAACCGAACTGAAAAAGATAAAGGTGCATATGCTGAAATAATTTTTCATTTGAAAGCGAAATAAATGAAGTCACTTTTCGAAAAAATTGAATTACTAGCAGAACACTTAATTCTATTAGACAAAACATTCAAGGTAAAAGCAAACTATTCAAGTCCAATTGACTATAAAATCTATTCTGAGAATGAACGAATACTAAAGAAGATTGCAAGTCATGAAAAATTAAAGACAGCCAATTTAAAAACTAAGGATGGTGATAAAGCGGTGATAACTGCATTTTCATTTTCAGATGAAGTCTATAGCGAGAATGACAGGCAAATGAAGCTTGCTGACATTATTGAATATGTTTTATTTTCTCGTGGAGTTTATTATCTTTTTCAATCTGACAAGTTCAAACAAGATAGAGTAGCAACATTTTTAGAAATTAATCTTAGAATCGTAAATCTTCTAATGATATACGAATCTCTAACAGTTGATAAAAAATTACGAGATGCTTTTCTAAACAACCTTAAAGAAATAATTCCAGGTGAGAAAGGATTACATGAAATGTTAGCTTGGGAAAATGCCGTTGGTTTATCAACTGGTAATCCTAAATACAGTAAAGATGCACCAAACAACTATTTTGATACTTTACTACCAAAAACCGCTGGCGGTTTATGGCATGAAATCTTAGTTTATTGTTTTATTTTAAAATATAATATCGGCTACATTTTTCCATTATTACTAACCCAAAAACCTATTTCATTAGTTCATAAGCTATCACCGCCTGACTTAATTATTCTTCATAATAAAACCTACAGATACTATGGTATTGAAATAGGCAACTTAAAAGAGCGGCAGTCCGGTGGTTTTATGGCACCAAGTGGTATACCTATTATTCCTATTGACACAACAAACGCAAGAATTTCTGACAGATGTCCCTCATGTAGTAAATGGATTGGGATATGCCCAAAAGTAATCAATGACTTTAGCAAAAGTGATATAAGCAAACCTGAAACAAAACTAACCAATGAAATAAGGTGCCTAACGGAATGCGAACATTATACTCTTGATGAGAAACTAAATGGTGTTTGTAAATACATGAAGTTTAAGTATAAGAACGCCAAATGGAAATTTCCTTTTGCGAATGGTCACCACCATCATTATCATTGTTGCTTAACAAATAATCCGTTAGTAAAATACAAGATAAAAAATATTAAATCTTGGAATGACCTGAATCGCCTGAACGAGTTAATTCATAAAAAAGAATTGACAGATGATGAATTAACAGAAAAATTAGAACTGCAAAGAAAATTAAAATCAAAATACTCATTCATCAAAACACATTCAATTTACTATTCTGAGTTATCAATGCTTTTCAAGATGAGCAGAGATGATTCTCATTCTGAACCAAATGATGAAGAAGATGATATAGAAAATGAAAACGAATAAAACTTATTAATAATGGCTCTAACACAACAACAAATACAGCAAGTTGAAGCAGTTTTACGAAACAGTTTAAGACATAAATTCCAAAATTATAATCCGGAACCAGCGGTTATGCCTTTTCATACAAGGCTGCTTGGGCAGGACAGAATGGCTTTGTTTTCATTTATCCATTCATTAAACACGAATTTTGGGACAAGCATTTTTGAACCAGTTGCAAAAGCATTGGCATTATCAACTTTTGCAAGTGCCGAATCACAACAAACAGCAGGTAATCAAATTTCTTCAGAAGCTCACAGAGTAATTCAAAATATTATGGACGGACTTGCTATTGCAACTTCTTCACCAAATAAGATTGAAGAAATAAATGCTATCAGAGCAGTATGTCAATCCGGTGAAATGAAAACGGTGAAGCCTACAAAAGTTGATGTTAAACTTGTTGGGCATGACGGAACAATTTATTTATTCGATATAAAAACAGCTAAACCAAATGCAGGCGGCTTTAAAGAATTTAAAAGAACACTTTTAGAATGGGTAGCCACAACATTAGCTGCCAATCCGAGAGCAAATGTTCAGACTATCATTGCAATTCCTTACAATCCATACGAACCACAACCATACAATCGTTGGACAATGCGTGGCATGCTCGACTTAGACAATGAATTAAAAGTAGCAGCAGAGTTTTGGGATTTTCTTGGCGGACAAGGTGCATATACAGACCTGCTTGACATCTTTGAAAGAATCGGTTTAGAACTAAGACCAGAAATTGATGCATACTTTGCAAGATATAACAGACAATAATCAACGCTTTTGGTGGCACATTTGCAAAACCGCACAAGCCCAACGCTGAAGCCAAGTTTTGCAAAAGAGCCACCAAGCCAACGCACAAAGACACTGCAAGATGGATAGACAACAACACGACAGAAAAGAAGCACGAACCGGTAACATGGGTTTGGCGTCATGCGGGGTGAAGTGCTTAAATTCAAGTGCAGTTTTTCAAATCAACTTTCGTGCTGGGTTGACAGTTTTGTGCCCTGAAAACCCGCACGAACGCCAAGCCCAAAACCGTTATAGCCAATGGCAGAACAACGACCGTGCTAACAACGAACAGACGAACAAAATTAAAACAGTAAAACATAAGACAAACCATTTTGACAAGTGAACAACATACAGACCATATTACAAATGGACAGCGAGTAAGCAGACA
>JAKQEZ010000105.1 GCA_029558435.1 Bacteroidota bacterium | reverse complement strand
TGTCTGCTTACTCGCTGTCCATTTGTAATATGGTCTGTATGTTGTTCACTTGTCAAAATGGTTTGTCTTATGTTTTACTGTTTTAATTTTGTTCGTCTGTTCGTTGTTAGCACGGTCGTTGTTCTGCCATTGGCTATAACGTTTTTGCGCTTGGCGTTCGTGCGGGATTACGGAGTACAAAACTGTCAACCCAGCACTAAAGCCCAATTGAAAAACTGAACTTGAATTTAAGCACTTCACCCCGCATGACGCCAAACGCATGTTACCGGTTCGTGCTTCTTTTCTGTCTTGTTGTTGTCTATTCATTTTGCAGTGTCACTGTGCGTTGGCTTTGCAAGCTCTTTGACAAAGCTTTGGTCTGTGCATGGGCTTGCGGGGCTTTGGCAATGTGCTTGCAAAATGCGTGGATTGTTATTCATTTCCTTTGCTTGGTAATTTCATCGTTTAAAAATTCAACTACACTGTTTTTGCCAAGTTTGTCTATTATTAGTTTGTCATATATTCCTTTATTTTCAGAAAGTCTAAAAACGTTGAACTTGTCAAAATGTGTGTCAATAAACTCCCAAGTCCAATCAAGCTTTTCACTACTTGAAAGATTATTCCAATTTATTCTGTCATACAATTTATTCAACAGTTCAATTGTCAAAGGGAGATAATAAAATGAGTAGTGTGTAGGATCAAATAAATCAATATTGCTTTCAATAAACTCTTTTGATAAAATATCTCGATGTTTCCTGATAAACTCAGATTCTTTAAAATTCAATTTGTCTTTATATTCTTCGATAAAATCTAAAGTCAATTTTGTATTACAAAACTTGCATAGGTTTTCCCAAGGCAAATATTTTATGAAATCATTCTGCAAAAAATAACTGATGTCGTTTTGTTGTCGAGAAAACACTCGAAATAGAAATGACGGCAACGCCATTTTCTTCAGGATAGGATTTGTGAATTCTTTTGATTCATAATATCTTTTGTAATGACTAAATACAAAATCAAATGATTCTTTTGAGTAAATAATTGCTGGGTTCAAAATAACTCTATCCCAATTCCATTTCTTTGATGTTGGATATTTGTAAATTAAATCTATGGCTTTCGGATTTTGTGATAATGCTTCAAAATCTAACTGCTCGATATGTTTTTGAATAAACTCAACGGTTAAAGGAAGGTTTTTATTTGCTGATAATTTTCCCCAATCCCATTTATCAGAAAAGTCTTCAAGTATCTCTTCTGTGAATTCAATATTTATTCTTTGTGATACTGAACTCCAATCAAGTTTATCTGCATATCTTCTTAAATTTTCAATAGTAGAAAGTGGTTCCTTTGTGATAAGCCATTTGCTCCAGTCAAATCTGTCACCATATTCTGTAAGCAAATTGTTAGTCCATTCAATATTTTTTGATAGATGGATAGAACTAAATTCGATTTTGGCTTCGTATTTTTTGAAAAAGGCTAAATCAAGTTTTATGTTCTTTATTTTCCAAATTGCCGACCAATCAATCTTATTATCAAGTTTTTCAAGTATTTCTGAATCCCATATAATGGAATCATTATTCATTAAATGGTATCGGTCAAAGTTTAATATGCTCTTGAATTTTAAAACTTCATCCTTTGAAAAAGGATAGAAACGAGAAATTAAATCAACTCGAAGTTGATTTAACGCTGTTTCTTTTTCTTCCTTTTCAAATAGACTTCTCATAAACTATTTTTCATTTACAAACCTTGCCTGATAGTCTTTTTTACTTAATACGGTATCATACAACCCAATATCTTCTCCTTCGTGTTTATTAATGCCTGTGTATTCCAAACTTGCGTCTTCGTAGCGTTTAAATTTGTAAACTGCATCGTTCATCAAGGCAGAATTGAAAACGCCTAAACTCACCAGCAATTCAAAGTCCTTTACGTTTAGTCCTGTCACTTTGCGGAAAAGTTTAGGTTCCAATTTTGTGATTACGTCTTTCAAACTGCGTTCACGATAATCTGTCAAATACATAAAGATTGGAACTCTTGTCGCAAACTTGATGAGCTTTTCTTGAATTTGTTTTCGCAAATTCTTGTATTCTTTTTCTTCTTCGGTAAGTTCCTTTTTCTTCTTGTCGCTTAATTTATCTGTTCCTTCTTTTTTGGCTTTCTTAATTTTGTCCGACTTGTTGATGATGGTTTCAATGTCTTGGTTTAAGTTACGGAAACCTTCAATGTTCATCAACGCTTTCATTGCTTCTTCGTTGTTCATTAAACGTTGCAATGTGTTGTTGTCAACATTTACAAGCAATGCACTTTCCCAACGTCTGGCAAGCAATGTTGCCGTTGTTCCACTCATTGCAATATCTAAAATTCCTGCGGCATCAATTTGTTTCATTGAACTGCCGTCATAAGCTAACACAGGCAAGAAGTTTATAAATTCTTCAACATTCTTTTCGGGGTTGCTTTCGTTGATGTTTAAGTTACAAGCGTATTCGGCAATTTGTTTTAATGCTCGGTTTGGTGCAAAGTCGAACACATAACATTCTTCTTTTAGAATTTCTTCTTTGTTGGGCGATTTGCTGTCAGGGTTTTTGATTACCCAAGGTGTTTGCACCCTAAAAGCTGCTTGAAAATAAGTTTCGGGGCTTGATGAATTACGGAGCATAAAAATTCCTGTCCACGGTTTCACTGAAACGCCTGTTGTTAGTTTGCCACAAGAAAGCGTAATGGTTTTTGATTGCAAGGGTTCGTCCATTCCGTTTAAAACAGGCTCCAATGCTTTTACGCCAATACCTGCTTCTGTGCCTGCTGCAATTATTACTTTGTAATCGTGATAAAACTGGTTGTTCCTTTTTTTCAACAAGTTTGCCATTGCGTGGCAAGCAGCCACCGAAGGCAAAAACCAAAATGTATGATTTAATACGCTTTTTAGTCTTGCATCCGAATAAGGCAAAGGTGGTCTTTCTGTTTTTAATTTTAGTGTATCAACTATTTGTTCAGTGAACGAACCACGAATTAAATCCAGCCATTTCTGCACGTCATCTTCATATTTAAAACGGGCTTTGCTTCCTTCGCCTTCAGCTTTAAAAAATATGTTTAAGTCGAAACCGTCAAACTCGCCTAATTCTGCAACCTTAGTAATGGTTTCAGGAAGTTGATAAGTAAGCATTACCATTCTCGGTAAACTTGCGTAAGGATTTGCTCCGTCTTTTATCTTCCAATTTTCTTTCGAACGCTGTTCGTCTGAATATGTCCAATTGAAAATTTGTTCTTCAATAAATTCTCCCGAATTGATGGCACGGAATGGCGTTCCCGACAAATACAAAAAGTGATTGGCTTTAATTGGCAAAATGTCTTCCAATACATCCACTTTGTCATCATCGGAAAAACCTTTCTTTTCTATTTCCTTAAATTCTTCAATTTCCCTTTCTGCTTCGCTGTCTTTACCAAACAAATCTTTCGCATTATCTCTCCAAGCTCCAAAATGGTATTCATCAAACACAATGCAATCCCATTCTGTATTGTGGACCCATTCGTTTTTTACTTTTATGCTTCCGTCTTTTTGTGTGCCTAAATAATCTTGAAACGAGCCAAAGCATACTAAATTGGTTTTTGATAAATCAGTTTTCTTTGAAATATTCTCGGCTTCATTTTTTGAGAAGAATGTCCACCCTTTAAAATCGGTATGTGTGTTTAAATCTTCACGCCACGCATCTTCTACGGCTGGTTTAAAAGTTAAAACCAATACCTTTTTCCATTTCATAGTTTTAGCGAGTTGATAGGTGGTAAAGGTTTTACCGAAACGCATTTTAGCGTTCCAAAGAAAGTGAGGTGTCTTATTTGGGTTTTCTTTTTTGAAACTTTTGAAGTAAGCAATGGTTTTGGTTACGGCTTCGTGTTGCTCGGGACGCATACCAAAATTTAGCACCCGATTTTCTTCGGTGCGCTCGCCTGTTTTAATTTCGTGAATGGCTTTGCGTAATTGGTTGAGTGTGCAAACAAACCATTCGCCTTCGGGATTTTTTACTTTGTCTTTGCGAAGTAAAGCATGAACAGTTTTGTCGGTAAAACTGCTTCCATCTGCCCGCATTGCACTTTCTTCAAAAACAATTTTAAAGGCAGCACGGGTGGCACCAATTTGTTCTTTGATGCGTGTATGAGCATCACGGTCGGTAAACCCGATTTTTATTTGCCCTTTGCGTTTGCTGTCGTCTGGCAACTCATAAGCGTAAATGGTAGGATTTACGCTTGGGCGTGGCGGAAAAAATTCTCTTTTACTCATAAGTTATTCTTCTGCTTGGCTCACGTCCATTGGGCGTATCATACTTTCTATAAAAGCAATCTCGTCTTTTGTTAAGCCATATTTTTTATAAAGTTTTTCATCCGTCCATAATTCATTGAAATCTTGCATAGGAACAAATGAGTAAACTTTCTTCATTGCGTTTTGCGTATTCTTAATTAGCAAAACTAAAAATCTGAAAAATCGGGTTCTTATGTATATATCTACATTTTGGGCTTTCTTTTTAGATGAAAAGGGGCCAATAACTAAATAAGATTCCGTGCAACAAGAGTTTGGTTCTGCAATGATTGGAACGTTTACAATTTGGTGTGGAAATGTTTCACCTGCACCGTATGCTTTAGAAATAAGAACTTTATGGTCTTTTATCCAATCCGAATTTTTTTTGATTTGTGACTTGGCTATGTAGCCGATTCCTTCTCTTTGCCAACCGTAATAATAAAAGTGAACAGCGTCTTTAAAAGGTTCTGTTTTGTATTTTGGTTTAACTCTTTTGTAGCTTCCTTCAACACGAACATCAAATCCAAAAGGGTCGTTTGCACTAATGATGTCGGCAAAACTTGGTTCATTATGTTTTTGAACTTTTCTTAAAATTGAAATTGCTTCGTTGTATCGGATGAATGTTTCTGCACCTTTTTCAAGTAGATTTCTTTCATCAACCGAAGCAATTTCGTTGCCCCTATGAGTATGAACTTTACATTTTCCATTGTGAGCTTTGTCCCAAAGAAAATAACAAACACCGCCTTTGATTTCAACCCCAGGAAAACAATCGGAAGCATTTGGGAAATCGTGAATTTCTTTAATTCTTTTGTCGTTTAGCATTTCTGCTCTAAACTCATCAACACCACGTCCGCCAGTAAACCAACGTGCCGGAATAATCATAGAAAGATAATTCGGGTTTAACTTTTTAGCTTGTTGTATGAACTTATGGTAAATGGGAATTGCGCTTGAACCTGTTCCACCACCGTCATTCAACTGATATGGTGGGTTTCCTACAATAACATCAAATTTCATTTCTTGTCCTTTTTTTAATTTCTTATTTGTAAAAAGTTTCTCTGGATTTTCGGTGTGTATAAAGGTGTAAGCGTAGCTTTCGGCTTCATCGCCACGGTCATACACTTCTTGGCTTGCACCGCATTGTGTGCATTTGCCGTTTTCCCAAGTGTGTTGCAGGCGTTCATAACGTATGTTGCCTTGTTCGTTGTCAAAAGTTTCGCAAATACTGTATTTGCCGTTGGCGGTTTTGCTGCAATACACACTTCTGCGGCTGAGTAATGCCGTTAATTCAGTTATGGCAATACCGTAGAGTTGGTTTTCAAAAATGTGGTTAATGCGTTTTTGCTTGTTGGGCATTTTCTTTTCCAAACCAATCATTAGTCGTTTTGCTATTTCACGCAAAAACACACCGCTTTTACTTACGGGGTCTAAAAATTTTGCATCGGGGTTGCTCCACAATTCTTTGGGTAATAAATCTAAAATGTTGTTTACCAAATTGGGTGGCGTTAACACTTCATCGTTGCTTAGGTTAGCCAAGCAAGAAAGCACATCGGGGTTATAGTTAGTTTGCAGTGTCTTCATCGCCAAGTTTCATAAAATGAATTAAGGGGAAATCTTTTACTGGTTCATCAATAGCGTTGGCTTCGCCTTCGTCATTAAAGAAAGAGAATTGATGTGTTTTTTGCACCAAAAATTTAAACATATAGTCTCTCCGTTTCAGCATAGTTCCGTTTACGGCACTCCATTCACTAAATATAATTGGCTGCTTTGTTTGCGGATTGGTAAAGTCCAAAGCATCGCCCCACAAAATGTTTCGATGCAGTAGAAAGTTAACGCTACGCAACACTTCGTGTTTGCACTTGTCAGCAAACAAAGCATTGTAGCGCTCTTTAAAGATTTTGAATAACCGCTTCCGACATTCTTCTGCATTGTCTTCCAAAATGTCCACACCGTAAACATTGCACACGGCAAGAACTGCATGACGTTCCCACTCAATTTGAGAGTGAGAGTATTTGTGTTCTACAACGTTTAGTTTTCTGTTAAGCACTTCGGCAAGGAAGTTTCCGTTACCGCAAGCAGGTTCAAGGAAACGGCTGTCAATGCGTTCGGTTTCGTGTTTCACAAGGTCAAGCATCGCGTTTACTTCACGTTGGTTTGTAAAAACTTCACCGTGGTCAGTTACACGTTGCTTTGATTTTACTTGCTTGTCTTGTTTTATTTCTTCGTTCAATTCTATCACTTAATTAATGCTTGACAAAGTTAAAATTTAATGCCGTTGTCCAGTCCGTTTTTGTCTAAAAGTCCACTCGTCCAGTTGTCAGGGTGGTGGGTGGGCTTGGGTGCGGTTGGGCAAAATAAAATGTGCTGCAATTTGTGTCGGCTTATGCGGTTGGTTGCAGCTCTTTTTATTTTGCGAAGGGTTGGCATTTTGTCTGTCTGTTTTTCAGTTTGTTTGTTGTCGGCTGTGTTGTCTTTTAGCATGACCGGTAACGTTTGGCAGCTTGCCGAAGGTGGCGATATTCAGCACAATCTTTCATACGAAGAACTGAAGTTTACATGTCCACAAAACTGTCCTACAAAGCACGAAACCGCCACTTTTGGCAAGGTGCTGTTACCACCAGTGGTT
>JAKQEZ010000094.1 GCA_029558435.1 Bacteroidota bacterium | reverse complement strand
GTAAAAGAATTACTCGAAAATGCTGTTGATGCTAAAGCAACCGACATCAAATTGATACTAAAAGATGCTGGAAAATCGTTAATTCAAGTGATTGATAATGGCGTTGGAATGAGCGTAACCGATTCGCGTTTGTGTTTTGAGCGACATGCGACTTCTAAAATCCGTCAGGCAGAAGATTTATTTTCATTGCATACTAAAGGTTTTCGTGGTGAAGCTTTGGCTTCTATAGCAGCAATTGCTCATGTGGAAATGAAAACCAAGCAAGATCAAGAAGAGTTAGGAATTCATATAGTGGTTGAAGGAAGTAAATTTGTTTCGCAAGAACCAGCCGTTTTGCCAAAAGGAACTTCGTTTGCGGTAAAAAATCTGTTTTTTAATATTCCAGCACGACGCAATTTTCTAAAATCGGAAACGGTAGAACAACGTCATATTGTGGATGAATTTCAACGTGTTGCGATGGCACATCCTACTATTCATTTCACAATGTATCACAACGGAAGTGAAATGTTCAATTTGCCAATTTCGAATTATAGACAACGAATAGTCAATATATTTTCGGGAAAAACGAATGAAAAATTAGTTCCAGTTTCTGAAGAAACCGAATTAATTACCATTTCAGGATTTGTAGGAAAACCCGAATTCGCTAAAAAGAGTAGAGGCGAACAGTTTTTCTTTGTGAACGATAGATATATCAAAAGTGCGTATTTGCATCATGCGATTATGAGTGCTTATGAAGGTTTGCTGAAAGAAGGCAATCAACCAAGTTATTTTTTATACTTGCAAGTGCCACCTCATACGATTGATATCAACATACATCCAACCAAAACCGAAATTAAGTTTGACGACGAACATTCGTTATATGCAATTTTGCGTTCGGCTGTAAAACATAGTTTAGGACAGTTTAATGTAGCTCCTGTTTTAGATTTTGAACGTGATGCTAATTTAGATACGCCTTACGAATACAAAAACAGAGAAGCTGATTTTCCAACGATTCAAGTGGATTCGAATTTTAATCCATTTGCATCTGAAAAACCGAGTTCGAAACCGTTGTCTTCTTTTGGAAGTTATAAAAGAGAAACCACTACGGCGAGTTGGGAAAGTTTGTATGTTGGGTTAAAACAAGATACACAAGAAATAGAAACTTTTTCATTTGAAAGTGAAGAAGTTACTAGTAAATTGTTTGAAGATGATGTGATGGAAACTAAAACCACTTCAACCTATCAAATTCATAAAAAATATATTGTTAGTGCTATAAAATCGGGAATGTTGGTGTGCTCTACCTTGATCAATGA
>JAKQEZ010000083.1 GCA_029558435.1 Bacteroidota bacterium | reverse complement strand
GCATTGCCAACTGCACATTGGCGTTGATGTTGTGTGGAACACCAAATTGCAAATCTCTGAATTGTCCTTCGGGTGCTTGCGGATTGAGTGCATTCATCGGCATTAATTGCGTAGGCAATTCCATAAAATACTTGTAATCGGCATTGGCTGTAACTTTCGGAATGAGATTGGCTTTTGCTTCTTTTTCCCTTTGTTCGCTGATGCTGATATGGTTTCTGTTGATTTGCAGGGTTTTGTTATAGACCTGTGCCGTATCAATACATTGTTTCATCGTCCAGACTTCCTGTGCCTGAACAGTATTCCACCCGATAAATATCAACGGAACAATAAATAGTTTGTGAGCGTTCACTAACATAATTGAGCAAATTTTTTTGTTTTTTATCATTTTAAATTATTTAATCTCCTCCTATCATTTTTGAGGTAATTCCTTTTTTATTAGAAAATTCTGCGATTATAATTCCTGCCAAATGCAAAAGAATAAAAATCGGAAACCAGTAAATCCCCCATTTGTGAACTGTTTCAATGTCTTCTTTCCATTGTGGTAAAAATCCTTTTTCTATACAGATACCTGTAACAGCCGAAATAAAAACAAAAAGATAAAAGTACACATAAGTAAAACCCTGTAACCGTTCTTTAAGCGGTTGGTTGCTTTTAAAGGGATTTGGGAAACGAATACCTTTTACCAACATATAAATTATTCTTGCAAGGAATGAAAATATCATAATGTGGGCAAATACTTCGTGCCACTGCCACATTGGTTCTCGAATACTTTTAGCAATGTCTGTTATCTGCTCTTTGGGTATTGCCGATGTTTTACTTTCAATAATTCCTGTTATGTGATTTTTATTCATCCAATACATACGAAGAAACCCTGTAATGAATAAAACAGGCATTGCAAAAGCCATTATCCAATGCAGCACCCGATGAAAGATTGTGAATTTTTGTTGGGATTTCATCACTAAGAAAATTTAGTTAAAATACTGATGATAGTGCTGATAAGAATATTGCAGTTGCGAAACAATTTCATTTGCTTTTGTTGCATCTGTTTCATTTTCCAACGTCTTCACTATTTCAAGATGTGGGTGCAACCATTTGTGTAATTCATCGTGGCTTTTTCCGCCCATTGTACAACTTTTTATGAGTTGGCTATTTTGGTCTTTTACCTGTTGAGCTAATGCTTTATAATCGGTCTGATTATTTTGGATATAAGCATTTACCAGTTCTTCGCCTTTCAATACAAAGGGTTTCATTTCTTCGTTCACCAACCATTTTTCGCCATTGTTGAGTTCAATAGCTTCGGAACTCTCATCGTGGCGATGTTCTGCGTGATTTTCTGTTTCCTGATGTGTAGTTGATTTTTCAGTGGAATTATTACAGCTCCACAAAAGCATAAGGCTCATTCCAAATACAATTACTTTTTTCATATCTCAATTATTTTTTTTCAATCATTTTTAAAATTCCCTCCAAAACTGCTTTCC
>JAKQEZ010000075.1 GCA_029558435.1 Bacteroidota bacterium | reverse complement strand
TCTTCTGTTTTACCAACACTTGCAACTTCTGGCCAAGTATATACAACTCCCGGAATTAAATCGTAGTTAATGTGTGGTTTTTGTCCTGCCAAAAATTCAGCAACATACACCCCTTCCTCTTCTGCCTTGTGTGCCAACATTGCTCCACGAACAACATCACCAATTGCAAAAATGTTTGGAACTGCTGTTTGTAAATGGTTGTTTACTTCAATTTGACCTCTGTCTGTAGCTTTCAAACCTGCGTTTTCCAACCCCAAACCAGCAGTATATGGTTTTCTACCAACGGCAACTAAACAATAATCGGCTTCTAATTTTACTTCCTCCCCTTTTTTGTTCAATGCCGTCAACACCACTTTTTTACCTTTGTTTTCAACGCTTTGAACCTTGTGTTCCATATAGAATTTGAAACCATCTTTTTTCAAAACGCGTGTCAATTCTTTAGACATCGTTCCATCCATGGTTGGGATAATATTAGGTGCAAACTCAACTACTTCCACCTCTGTTCCCAAACGGTTGTAAACAGATCCTAATTCCAAACCAATAACACCACCACCGATAACAATCATTTTCTTTGGAACTTCTTTCAAGCTCAATGCTTCTGTTGATGTAATGATGCGTTTTTTATCGGGCTCCATTCCTGGAAAATAATTTGGTTTTGAACCCGTTGCAATAATGGTATTTTTAGATGTAATTTGCGTTTCTTTCCCTTTGCTGTCTGTAACTTTAATAGTGGTTGCATTCACAAAAGAACCTACTCCGTGAAAAACATCAATTTTGTTTTTGTCCATCAAAAATTTGATACCGCTACACGTTTGCTCTACCACTCCATTTTTACGTTCAATCATCTGTTTGATGTCGGCTTTTGGAGCGCTGATTTGAATTCCGTGTTCTGCAAAATTATGAACCGCATTGTGATAATGTTCTGATGAATCCAATAACGCTTTAGATGGAATACAACCAACATTCAAGCACGTTCCACCCAATGTGTCGTATTTCTCAATAATTGCTGTTTTCATTCCCAACTGTGCACAACGAATTGCTGCCACATATCCTCCTGGTCCAGAACCTATAATCGTAACGTCGTAATTGCTCATAATTTGTCAAATTTTAGACGACAAATGTAATGACTTTTACTGAGAGAAGGAAGAAAAATTTGGATGATTTCATCGAATTTTGATTTTCATCATTCAATTTTATTAAATTTACGTTATAAATTAAAACCATGAAAGTTGTTTTTCAATCCATCGTACCTATTTTTATTTTAGCAGTTGCATTGATTGCTTGTAAAAAAGAAACAATTACCCCACAACCCGATGATACAAACACACCTCCTGCTGTGGCGGTATATGATTCTACACAATCCTACACGCTAACGGACATTTCCTATGGCAATGACCCACAACAAAAAATGGATATTTATTTGCCAGCCAATCGTTCTAAAGATTCCACCAAAGTTTTTATTCTCATTCATGGTGGTGGTTGGAGTTCAGGCGATAAAGCTGATTTTGTGTATTTTTTCAATACGTTGAAATTGTACTATCCACACCATGCCATTGTTAACATTAATTACCGATTAGGAACTTATCTGAGTCCGGGATATCCTAAGCAAATTCAAGACATTCAACAAGCAATCAATCACATTCAACATCCTAATTACCAGCTTGAAAGTGAATATTTTATTTTTGGTAATTCGGCAGGCGGACATTTGGGCATGTTTTACGGTTATCGTTACGACACCTTGCACCAAGTGAAAGCTATATGCAACACGGTTGGTCCAGCAGATTTTACAGATGTTTCCTACACCGGAAATTCAGTGTACGATTATGCTTTATCAAGTTTTGTTGGACCCATCACCTATGCACAAAACCCAACACTGTATGCCGAGGTGAGTCCCGTTAAATACATTACAGCCAATTCACCTAAAACCATTTCCTTTTATGGCGACAACGACCCATTAATTCCAGCTACCCAAATGGGAATTTTGCACAACGAATTAACTACCAAAGGTGTTTACAACGAATCTACGCAGTATGCAGGTGAAGGTCATGGCAACTGGAATCAAACCAATTCAAATGATTACACGGCTAAAATTGCTAACTTTATCAATCAACATTTTAATTATTAACAGCAACATCCATGAAATTAATTTCCTTCAACGTTAACGGAATTCGCGCCATTACACAAAAAACATTTTACAAAGACATGTTGGACTTAAACGCCGACGTGATTTGTTTACAAGAAACCAAAGCTACAGTTGAACAAACCAAAGAAGCACTGGCGCAATTAAGTGACTACGAAGTATATGCCAACGAAGCTCAACGCAAAGGCTATTCTGGAACAGCTATTTTTACACGTGTTCAACCTAAAAATGTGTTTTACGACATGGGCGTGGAAGAACACGACCAAGAAGGACGCATTACAGGTTTAGAATTTGAAGATTTTTATTTGGTAACGGCTTATGTTCCCAATTCTGGTAGCGAACTGTTGCGATTAGGATACCGTCAAACGTGGGATGCTGCATTTTTAGCTTATTTAAAAGAATTGGAAAAAACAAAACCCGTGGTTGTTTGTGGCGATTTAAACGTGGCACATAAAGCCATTGATTTAGCACGACCAAAAGAAAATTACAACAAAGCAGCTGGTTTTATGCAAGAAGAAATTGACGGAATGGACGCCTATCATGCCAATGGTTTGTTGGACACTTTTCGAGCGGTAAACGGCGATCAGGTAAAATATTCTTGGTGGAGTTATCGCGGTGGAGCTCGTCAGAAGAACGTTGGCTGGCGGATTGACTATTTTTTAGTTTCCGAACAATTATTACCAAAAGTAAAAGAAGCATTTATTCTCAACGAAGTAATGGGTTCCGACCATTGTCCGGTGGGAATTGTGATCGATGCGAAATAAATAAATGGGAAGTGGAAAAATAGTTGTTCTTTCAACTTCACTTCCCCATTATCTATTTTTTATACTTAAAGGCATTTTTAGGTAGTGTATGCACAATAATTGAAAATGTCTTATCGAGATATTTAATTGCTACTTGAAGATTTTTTTCAACATTATTCCCCACATAGAAAAGCCCCCATTTTTTCTTGATGCGAATTATATTATTTGAAAAATAATCTGCCATTTTATGGGCATAATAGTTAAAAATATCCTTTGCATCTTTTTCCTCTTCAAATGGAACTATCAAAATAAAATTAGGGATATTGGAGGTAACAATAAAATAGATAGGTTCTAAATATTCAGACGTAAAACAATGGTGCGTAACAATTTCTTCGTCATTTTTAAATTGGATATCCATGATATTAGGATCAACATCATTAATAGAAATTTTCTTTAAAAAAAGGTCTTCACATTGTTCAATTGTTGGTACAATTTGAGCAGATGCATTTAGGCTTATAAAACCAAAAATAAATAACAACTTTTTCATACTTACAGCTTTTAAAATAAGGAATATCAATTGAATTTCTACCCAATATCTATTTTAAGAACGTAAGTTTTTTACGTAATGAAACTTTTTTATTTCAACAACTTTTTGGCTTGCTCCCAATAAACATCCATCTCTTTAAGCGATAATTCGCCCATTTGCTGTTGGTTGTTGTGCAACAATTCTTCCATTTTCATGAATCGAGCAATGAATTTTTTGTTGGTTTTTTCCAATGCATTTTCAGGATTTACACCAATAAAACGCGAGTAATTGATTAAAGAGAATAACAAATCACCAAATTCATCTTCAATTTGCGGCGATTGTGCGTCCACTTCTGCCTTAAATTCGTTCAATTCTTCTTGAACTTTATTCCAAACTTGTTCTTTATTGTCCCAATCAAAACCAACGCCTTTTACTTTTTCTTGAATACGCGCGGCTTTTACCATTGCTGGCAACGATTGCGGTACGCCTTGCAAAACAGATTTTTTTCCTTCTTTAAGTTTCAGTTTTTCCCAATTGGCTTTTACTTGTTCTTCGGTTTCGGCTTGTACATCACCATAAATATGCGGATGACGGTGTACCAATTTATCGCAAATGCGGTTTAAAACCGAACTCACATCAAAAGCACCCACTTCACTTCCCAACTTGCTGTAAAAAACCATGTGCAGAAAAATATCACCAATTTCGCCTTCCAATTCTTTCAAATCGTTGTCCAAAATCGCATCCGCCAACTCATAGGTTTCTTCTATTGTCAAGTGTCTCAGACTTTCAAAGGTTTGTTTTTTATCCCACGGACATTTTTCGCGCAGGTCGTCCATGATGTCCAATAATCTGTTAAAAGCCTTTAATCGTTCATCCATTTTATTTACTTTTGCCACAAATTTAGTAAATTTCGCAACCATTACTATTTAAAAACAAAGTATGCGTAGTGTTCTTATCTGTTGTTTACTGGCATTAAGCAGCGTTTCTTTTGCCCAAGAAAAAATAAATTGGGGATTAGAAGCTCGAATGAAATATGGGTTTCTTATTGGTCACCGCGTGGTAATGGGACACATTGCGCAAAATCACACTTATGCAGCAGAATTGGCGTTTGTGTACCGACCAAATGGTGAAAAAGCATGGCATAAATACTATAAATATCCCGATTTATCCATCAATTTGTATTTTGGAAACGTTGGAAACACCAAGTTATTGGGGAATTTTGGTGGAATTTATGGATCATTGGCCATTCCATTTGTTGCCCGCAAACATTTTCGATTGAGTGGAAAATTAGGTTGTGGATTGGGCTATACCAACAAAGTGTATGATGAAGTTCTGAACAACAAAAATTCGGCTATTTCTACTCGCATCAACGCGTTGATTAATTTAGGAATAGATACCCGAACATATTTTAAAAACAACTGGATATTGTTTGGAATAGATTTGACACATTTCTCCAATGGCGGAACAAAAGTGCCCAATTTAGGAATCAACATTCCGCAAATTACACTGGGATACGGACGTTTTATTCACTACAACGAAAAACATTCTACCATAGAAAAACCAACTTATATTCCACAACGACGTTTGTTGTTTGGAGCCACAGCCATAGCCTCTGCCAAGCAAGTTTTTCCAACCAACGGAAGAACTTATCCTGTTTTTGCATTGAACGTGCACATGCGTATGTTTATGAAACCGCGTGTTGGTTGGGAGGTTGCCTTTGATGCGATGTCCAATCAATCCATTTTTGGATACCGTCCAGAGGTGCAAAAAACACAATGGAAAGTGATGCAGTTTGGTGTTTTTGCAGGATATTTATTGCCGCTCAATAATTTCCATTTTGTATTGGGAATGGGTGCCTATGTGCGTGATTTTTACAAACCCGAAGAACTTTTTTATCACCGTGTGGGAATGCGTTATTACCTAAAAAGTGGTGTGCATTTCAACTTGGTTTTAAAATCGCATTGGGGCAAAGCCGATTATGTGGAATGGGGCGTTGGCTATACATTTTTTAACCGCAAAAAAGACAAAAAATGAGATTCGTTGCACTAATTTTAATCGTAAGCGCTTTTACTGCTTGTAAAAAAGCAGAAGATCGTCGTTGCATGAAAGCTGTTGGCGACAATGTAACATTAGAACTAGCATTGCCCGAGTTTGACAAATTGCGTGTTGGACCTAAAATGGAAGTTGTTTTGGTGCAAGATACAGTCAATAAAATGATTGTCAACGGTGGAGAAAATTTAATTAATTTCATCACTGCTGAGATGAACAACGAAGGTTATTTGTTGCTCAAAAACTCCAATAAATGTGATTTCTTACGCTCGTATAAAAAGAGTTTGATTAAAGTTGAACTTCATTTTAAAGAAATTCGCAACTTATTTTTTGAAGGTACGCACGACATTACAACACTCGGAGCCATTACCACCAACACATTTGGGTTGGAAATTCAAGACAGTGGCGCAACCGCCTATTTGAATTTGAATTGTACAAAAGTTACCGCTTCGCAAGGTCACGGCTATGGTAATTTTGTATTGAGTGGAAATTGCGACGAAGCCATCATCAAAGTCATTAGCAACGGTTTTGGCGATACAAGAAGTTTGCATGTTGCCAACAAATTAGTAGTTGTTTCCGACACACCTGTCAACACATCCGTAAATGCGCAAGGAGCTGCCTCTACGTTTGAAATCAACGGAACGGGCGACATTATTTATTACGGCACCCCTTCTACTCTTTCCGTAATTCAGTATGGAAAAGGAAATGTGGTGAAAGCGGAGTGAGTTGCACTATCCCCCCCTACTTCTCCATCATCACTTCAATTGTTGCAAGGCTGCTTTTACTTCTTTGTCGTCTTGGCTAACAACGGTGTAATATCCGTCTTCTACCCAGATTTGGCGAGCAATTTCTGCTTTTAAAAACAATTTTAACAACGACTTGCTCATACGCAATCCTTTTTGGTCAATAGCAATTTTAAATTCTTTTTGAGCGTAATTTAAAAACTGTTGCATCAAATTGTCTGAAACATTGAAAGTGGCTGCATATTCTTGCGGATTTTTCCATTTTTCGTATTTACCATGTGCAAAATCAAATGCAAACGATTGAAAAGTCATGGCATATCGCAACTGGGTTAAATACCAACTATTGCCTGTGGTATCCAGCGGAACAAATACATCCGGCATGATTCCTCCTCCACCGTAAACAATTTTGCCTTTTGGCGTTGTGTATTTCAATGAATCTACAAACAACGATGAATCGGGTTGAAACAATTCACCTTTGTCATAGCGACTCATTTCTTCGTGGTAGTATTCTTCAATATCACCGTTGTATGGTTTTTGAATGCTTCGTCCTGTTGGTGTGTAATAGCGCGCAACTGTTAAACGCAAACTGCTGTTGTCTCTCAACACCATGTCTTCTTGCACCAAACCTTTACCAAAACTACGGCGTCCAACAATGGTTGCACGGTCGTTATCTTGCAATGCACCTGCCACAATTTCACTTGCAGAAGCTGAGTTTTCGTTGATCAACACGACCACTTTCACATCTTCCAAAATGCCATCGCGCGAAGATTTGTAAAATTGCTCTTTCAAATGCGTTCCTTTTGTAGAAACAATCACTTTATTGGCAGGCAAAAATTCATCCACAATGGTTGTTGCACTTTGCATAACACCTCCTGAATTATTGCGTAAATCCAAAATCATGCTTTTCATACCGCTTGCCAACAATTGTTTTGCAGCATTTCTAAATTCGCTAGCCGTGGTGATTGAAAACTGATCGATTTTCACAAATCCAGTTTCTTTGTTCATCATAAATGCCGCCGAAACAGAATAAATTGGAATGGTTCCTCGTGTGATGGTTTTGTTCAATGTTTTTCCATCGCGTAAAAACACAACGTTGACTTTGGTATTGGCTTTTCCTTTGAGGCGCGACATGATATCGTCGGTTTTAATTTTAACACCAGCCACCGTTTTGCCATCTACTTTCAAAATTTTATCGCCTGCCTTTACACCCACTGCATCAGAGGGAGAACCTTTCACCACATTGATAACACAAATGGTATCGCGAAGGGATAAAAAACGAATTCCAACACCCGAAAACTCGCCTTTTATTTGCTCTTTTGCCAACAACATGTCTTTTGCCGAAATGTAGTTGGAATGAGGATCGAGCTGGTGCAACATATCACTGATGGTTTTCTCCAACAATTCTTCGCTGTTGACACTGTCCACATAATAATTATCGATGATGTCGATGATATCTTGAATTTTTTGGTTGGAAGCAGATTTATTGGATTGTATTCCAAAAATCAAATCGTTGGGCAAAGCCATTTTTCGTCCAACAAAAATACCTCCTGCTAGCGCCAAACCAATGAGGATGGGCACCCAAAATTTATTGTTTCTTTTTTCCATCAATCTAATTGTAATTGAACCACTTCAATGCCCGCATTTTTTAAAAAATCTACGCCCGAAGTATCTTTGTAATTATCTGAAAACACAACGCGTGTAATTCCAGCTTGCAAAACCAACTTACTACAATCTTTGCACGGCGACAAGGTTAAATACAAAGTTGCACCTTTGCTATTGTTGGTTGATTTTGCCACTTTTAAAATTGCGTTGGCTTCGGCATGCAAGACATACCACAATGTATCTCCATTATCGTCTTCGCAACAATTATCAAAACCAGATGGTGTTCCGTTGTATCCATCCGAAATAATCATGTCGTCTTTTACGATTAATGCTCCAACTTTTTTGCGGCTGCAATGTGACAATTCCGACCAACTTTTTGCCATTTTCAAATAAGCCAAATCGTATTTTAATTGTTTGTCTTGTTTTTTGCTCATAGTTGACAAAAATAAACAATTCCTATTAGAAAGAGTAATGCATTGCCAACTTTCGTTCATGAAATAAAAAAAGAGCCGTTCCCAGTAGAAACAGCTCTTATTTTTATGCGATTATTGCTTAATTTTTCTTCAAATAATCTCTTAAAACGTATTGCAAAATACCTTCGTTTTTATAGTATTCAATTTCAATTTGAGAGTCCAAACGTGCTTCTACTTTAAAATTGGTTACTTTTCCAGAAGGATGTGTTGCTTTTACATCTAAAATTTTGCGAGGCACAAGGTTGTCAGCCAATCCTGTGATATCAAACGTTTCAGAGCCATCCAATCCAAGCGATTCGGCATTTTCTCCATTTGTAAATACCAACGGTGCAACGCCCATTCCCACTAAATTGCTGCGGTGAATACGTTCATAACTTTCGGCAATTACCGCTTTTACCCCTAATAAAAACGTTCCTTTTGCTGCCCAGTCACGTGATGAGCCCGAACCATATTCCTTACCTGCCAAAACTACCAACGGTGTATTGTCTTTTTTGTATTGCATGGCAACATCAAACACGGTGTTAACTTCGTTGGTTGGGAAATAACGGCTAAATCCTCCTTCTTTATCTGCCACTTTATTTTTGATGCGTACATTGGCAAACGTTCCACGCATCATCACTTCGTGGTTTCCTCTACGTGAACCATACGAGTTGAAATCTTCTTTTGCCACACCATTGCTCAACAAATACTGACCAGCAGCTGTTCCTTCTTTAAACGATCCTGCAGGCGAAATGTGGTCGGTTGTAACAGAATCTCCTAAATACAACAACACTCTAGCTCCGTTTATATCGGTAATTGGTTTTGTTTCGGCAGTGATGTTTTCGAAAAATGGCGCCTCTTTGATGTAGGTTGATTGTTGATTCCATTCATAGCTTTCGCTCAACTTCACTTCCAATGTTTGCCAATCGGTTGAACCATCAAAAATCACATCGTAAATTTCACCAAAATCTTCTTGTTTTACACACTCATTGATGGTCTTTCTAATCTCATCGCGAGTTGGCCAAATATCTTTCAAATAAACAGGTTGTCCATTTGGATCGTAATCCAACGGATCATTGATTAGGTCGATATCTACTCTACCCACCAATGCATACGCCACCACCAACATAGGCGACATCAAGAAGTTCATTTTTACTTGCGGATGCACACGTGCTTCAAAGTTTCTGTTTCCAGAAAGAACAGATGCAACCACCAATTCGCCTTTATCAACAGCTGTTGCAATTGCTGGAGGAAGTGGTCCTGAGTTACCAATACATGATGTACAACCATAACCTACCGTGTGGAAACGCAATGCTTCTAAATCAACGTTTAAACCTGAACGTTCTAAGTATTTGGTAACAACTTTAGAACCTGGTGCCAACGATGTTTTTACCCACGATTTGGTGCGCAACCCTTTTTCAACTGCATTTCTAGCCAACAATCCAGCTCCCACCATTACCGCAGGGTTGGACGTATTGGTACAACTGGTAATTGCTGCAATAACAATATTTCCATCACTCAAAACAAACTCTTTGTTGGCTTGTTTGATGCGAACAGAACGCAATTTATTTTCGTCCAAAGCAACTTCAGAGTGCGATTCACCATTTAATGGAACTTTTCCAAAAGTAAATTCTGTGCCCGAACCACCTTCTTTTAACCAAGCAGATTCTTGACGTTCGTCTTTTACCAAATAATCGCGGTTAAACTCGCTTTTCAACAAAGTTTTGAACGAAGAACCAAGGTCTTTTACAAATATTTTATCTTGTGGACGTTTTGGACCAGAAACTGTTGGTTCAAGTGTCGATAAATCCAATTCAACTACTTTTGAATACGAGATTTTTTCGTTGCCTGTGCGCCACAATAAGTTTTCTTTACAATAGGTTTCAACAATTTTTATTTGCTCTGCCGAACGGTTAGTTGAATGCATATACTCCAACGTGCGATTATCAATTGGGAAATAAGTCACCGTGCAACCAAATTCAGGCGACATGTTGGCAATCGTTGCGCGGTCGGTTACTGTTAAATTGTCCAATCCATCTCCAAAAACTTCTACAAATTTACCCACAACACCAGTGTCGCGCAACAAACGAGTGATGGTCAACACCATATCGGTTGCCGTACAATGATTAGGGATGCTTCCTGTTAATTTCAATCCTACAACTTGCGGACAAGTAAAAAATGTTGGTTGGTCTAACATCGCAGCTTCGGCTTCAATTCCACCAACTCCCCATGCAACAACTCCAATTCCGTTTACCATTGGCGTGTGTGAATCTGTTCCAACCAAGGTATCTGGGAACAACCAACCATTTCTTTCGGTAACACCTTTTGCCAAATATTCTAAGTTTACTTGGTGACAAATCCCCATTCCTGGAGGCACCACCGTAAAATTATTCAATCCTTTTTGTGCCCATTTCAACAATTCATAGCGTTCTTTGTTGCGTTCGTATTCCAAATCCACGTTTTTACCGATGGAATAATCTGTTCCGAAATAATCGACTTGCACCGAGTGGTCAATTACCAAATCAACCCGAATTGCAGGATTGATTTTTTGTCCATCTTTTCCGTGACGTACAAATTCTGCACGCAACGAAGCCATATCCACAACGGCTGGAACACCCGTAAAATCTTGCATCAAAACACGCCCAGGTTTAAAAGGAATGTCTTTATCGTTTTCTTCTGGTGTCCAATTTAATAGGGTCTCAATATGTTCATCCGTTATGCTAAATCCATCGTAATTCCTCAGTACGTTTTCCAACAAAATGCGGATACTAAACGGTAAATGCTCAATTCCTCCAGGTTTTAAATCTTTTAGTGAACTAAATTTGTAATTTTTACCATTGACTGACAGCTCTCTTACTGACTTTGCTTTTGAATAACTCATAAGTGATCTATTTTGTTTGTATATAAAAGTAATGTTGCAAGGTTGTTTTAAAAATATTGAGGTAGAAACAACCCTACTTTCCAAATTTAACCTTTTTGGATGCCAATAAAAAATTAGAACGATTAAAATTTGTTAATTAAAATCATTCTTGATAATATTTTAGTCGTTTTATTCTCAACAAGTTAATAAAACACTGCGATAGATTCAAAATCATTGTTATTTTTGTTTCATGGAGAACAGCAAAAAAATGTATTGGGTGGCGCAAATCTGTGGATGGAGTATTTATTCGCTGCTCATTTATTTTTCTGCTACGATAGATCGCCCAACAGAAATTTCATCCAACCTCCATTTACAATTGGTTTTCATGACTGTGTTCAACATTTTCTTTACGCACATTATGCGCTTGTATATGTTGCGCAACAACTGGTTGGATAAAAAATTAGCGCAATTACTTCCTCGTTTAATCATCATTTCAATTATTTGTTCTGCCTTTATTGAATGTTGCTTATTGGTTTCAGAATATTTTTTATCGGATAATTTTTACAACGATTTAAAACCAGCTCAAGTAATCATTAATATTTTGGCGCTTACTTTATTGATTATCAGTTGGAATGGAATTTATTTTACCTATCATTTTTTTCAAAAATCGCGTGTAAAAGAATTGGAAAACGTGACTTTAGAAGCGTCAAAAAATGAAATTGAATTAAAGAATTTACGTTCGCAATTGAACCCTCATTTTTTATTCAACTCACTCAATTCTATCCGCGCTTTGGTGGATATTGAACCTCAAAATGCTAAAAATGCCATCACAACGCTTTCCAATTTATTGCGTAAATCGTTGGTTTCGGGCAAAGAAAATTTGATTCCTGTTAGCGAAGAAGTAGAAATTGTAAAAAGCTACCTCGATCTTGAAAAAATAAGGTTTGAAGAACGATTGACAATCGACTGGCAATTGGATGAACGTTGCAATTCGTTTTTACTTCCTCCGTTTATCATTCAAACATTAGCTGAAAACGCCATAAAACATGGAATTTCACAACAAATAAATGGTGGATTTATACGCATTTCTATTCAAAATAAGAACGGAAAACTGCTAATTACCGTTGAAAATACAGGACAACTCAACAACTCCGTTGATAGCGGTATTGGTATTGCAAACACCGAGCGACGTTTGGCTATCCAATTTAAAGACAAAGCAGCATTTTCATTGCAACAATTAGAAACAACCGTTGTGGCAACATTAACTTTTGATTATGAAGAAAATTAAAACATTACTCATTGATGATGAGCGACTTGCGCGTGAAGAATTAAAGTCATTATTGAAAAACTATTCGCAAATAGAAATCATTGACGAAGCAAAAAACGGTCAAGAAGGTATCCAATTAATCAACGAACTTCATCCTGATTTAATTTTCCTCGATGTCAACATACCTGGAATTACTGGGTTTGATTTATTGAAACAGCTGGATGAAATTCCACTCGTTGTATTTGTTACTGCCTACGATGAATATGCTTTGAAAGCTTTTGAAGTGGATGCCTTGGATTATTTGCTAAAACCTGTTGACCCCAACCGATTGGATGAAACGATTAAGAAAATCACCCAACGATTTGAGGAAGAAAATGCCACCATCGCTCCTTCTGAAACAGGGTTTGAAAAGAAACAATTGTCCATCAACGACCGTGTGTTTTTAAAAGACGGCGAAAAATGTTGGTTTGTTCAACTTTCCGATATCCGCTTTTTTGAATCGGATGGTAATTATGTAAAGGTTCATTTCAACGGTTTTAAACCAATGATTTTAAGTTCTTTAGGTAACTTAGAAGAACGTTTAGACACAACTTATTTCTTCCGTGCCAATAGAAAATACATCATTAACATTCAATGGATTACCAAAATTGAAAACTGGTTTAACGGCGGCTTAATGGTGGAATTAGAATCGGGGGATAAAGTTGAAATTTCTCGTCGACAAGCCATTCGTTTCAAAGAGCTGTGGGCACTATAAAGCATTCAATTTTTAGTAAAACAGAGATTAAATCAAACTTCTATCTACTTCTTCTCTGGCATCACAAAATACTTTTGTTTCAAAGCTTGGTATTCTTCTGGAAAATAATCTTTTAGCAATGCTGTGTAATAATTATACGGCTTGTGTTGCAAAAAACTATTGGTTGGTTTATACAAATCTTTGTTAGGAAAAATGCCGTTTGCATCTCTTGTTTTTAGGATGGAATCGTTTTGTAAAACAGACGAATCTTTCAATTCCAACGGATATTCGGTTGTTGAAATTTCTACAATATTGGATTCATGCACATAATCAAACTCATCTTTAAACTGAGGCATTACAAAGTTTCCCAAACTATTTTGAAGCATCTTTTCGATTTGAATAGCCATCGTTTTTGCCATTTCAACAATTCTTCCTTTAAACATGGTTCCTGCTCCACCCAAAAAAGCGGATAGTGCCCCCATGCGTTCATTTCCGCCTGCCAATAATTCGGTGTTATTTTCCCAAAATGCAGCATCCGCCTTGCTTACAGGCAATTTTGTAACAAAATCTTTAGGGTTATGAATGGAATAACTCATCTGTGGTGTACAAAAATTAGCGTCGTATTCTTTGGCAAAAGTGGCATTTCCAACCATTGGATTGGCAAAAGCATACACTTTAAACGTGTTCTTTTTGCTCAATTCTTTATCTGGAACATAATTGAAATAGGCACGCACCAACGTAGCCAAAGCACCTCCTTGCGAATGTCCGGTTATAAAAATATCGTAAACACCTTGTCTGTTCAACTCGTTTATTTGGTGCAATAATTCACTTTTCATATACCCAATTGCGAGCGTATAACCAGCGTGAATGGAACTATTGGCGTTTTCGCCCATTTGGTATTTGAATTTTTCTCCTTTTATTTTAATGGTGCCTTTAACTGGAAGCATTGCTGCATAAAAGTTTTCCATAAAACTTAGCATATTTGAAGTAGTACCACGAAAAACTATCGCTCCTTTGTTACCCTTTTTATACACCTGAAATTTATTGTCCATTCCCAACGATGGCGATGTGTACACTTTTTCATATCCAACAGGCAAAATTTCTGTATCACTGCCATATAAATCCAAATAGCCAAAACTGTTGCACAACTGAATCATATCGCGTGCTTCGGTAGGTTCAAAACCACTTTTCATTTGTGCTTGAAGTTGGAAACCAACAACAAGAAATAGTCCAATTACAATCTTTTTCATCCTATTTATTTTAAATGTATAACTCTTTTTAAATCATTTTATTACTCGTTAGAGTGGTTTACAATTCAAAAAGTTACAATTTAATCAATTTTTGGTGGAATTAATCGGTAAACAACAGGTGTAACAATGCGCGACAACAACGTTGAACTTATCAAACCTCCAATAATCACAATGGCAAGTGGCGCAATCATTGGGTTACTCGACAATGCAATTGGAATTAAACCACCAATGGCTGTTAAAGTTGTTAGAATAATCGGCAAGAAACGTATTTCGGATGCTTTTTCAGCAGCTTCGATGATGTCCATGCCTTCTTTGCGCAATTGATTGGTAAAATCGACCAATAAAATGGTGTTTTTCACTTCAATTCCAGCCAAAGCTACCAATCCAACAGTTGAAACAAACGACAACGGATTTCCAGTTATCCAAAGCGCAATTACAGCCCCCACAATACCGAGCGGAATTACAGACAATACAATCAGCGTACTTTTTAGCGTTTTAAATTCCATTACCAACACAGCAATGAATAAAAACAACGTTATGATGATGATGGTTCCAAATCCGCCAAAAGCTTCTTCCTTACTTTCAACTTCTCCCCCCATTTTAAAATGATAACCATAAGGCAATTTCATTTTTTTCATCTGATTTTCAACATCTGCAATTACTTTGTCGTTGGTATATCCTTTTTTCACAAACGAGTTGACATATACCACTCGTGTTCTGTCGATGTGACTAATAGACGACGGCGACGATTCCATGTTTAATTCTATCAATTGCTTGATGGGAATTGACATTCCTTGCACATTATCCACATAAATTTGATCAAAAATTGACATATCCGGATAATCGCCACGAGGAACCGTTACACGAATTTTATAGTCTGTATTATCGTTTTCTGGATCGGAAAAAGTAGCAACATCCAAACCGGATAATGCCATACGAATGGAACGGTCAATCAACGCCGAAGGAACTCCCAAAGCGGCTGCTTTTTCACGATTGATGTTCACTTTTAAATCCATTTTTGAAAAGTTATTTGGATTATTGACATCTTCGGTTCCTTTCGTTTTCTTCAACATTACTTCTACTCTGCTTGCCAATTGTTTGAGTGTATCCAAATTATCGCCAAACAAACGCACCTCTACTGGTGAAAGTATTGGAACGCCTTGTTCAAAGTTTCTAACCTCAATTTTTGCTCCTAAAAATGAACTCCAATGTTTTTTCAACGAATCAATGATTTTTAATTTATCATCAGAGCTTACGTTGTTTTGTAATTGTACAAAAATTTCTGCAAAATCTTGTTTTTCACTTGCTTGTTCTAAGTTGTAAAACAAACGCGGATTTCCTTTTCCAACATTGCTGGAATAGTATTTTACCTTTTTCATTTTGCTCAAATCAGCCTCAATGATGCGTGTAATACTGTCTGAATAATAAATATTGGATTGAGGTGGTGGCGCAATGTGCACCATAAATTGTGGTCGTTCTGAGGATGGAAACAACTCAAACCCCAAGCGAGGCAACATGAACAACGAACCCGCAAAAATAAGAGCAGCACCAATCACCGTTAAAACTGGTTTTTTCAATGCTTTATCCAACCAAACAGCATAGGTTAAATGAATGATTTTTTGCAATCCTTTTAAAATGATATTTCCCCCCTCATTTTTATGCGGTTTTAAAATAACACTGGATAAAAACGGCACAACAAACAGGGCAACAAACATTGATGCAATGACAGAACCAATAACGGCTGTTGGCAAACTTCGGATAAATTGTCCCGCTTTTTCGGGCAAGAACATTAAAGGCATAAACGCAACTGCCAAAGTAGCTGTACAACCAACTACTGCAAGGGCAATTTGCTTGGTTCCTTTCACAGCTGCATCAAAGGGTGAATTACCTTCGCGCAACCAACGTTCAATGTTTTCAACCACAACAATACTATCGTCAACCACCAAACCAAGTGCAACCACAAATCCAACAATACTCAATTGGTTGAGCGAAAACCCAAAGGCATTTAAAATCACAATTCCCGTTGCCAACGATAGCGGAATAGCAATCATCACCACAATGGATGCACGTGTACCCAATGGCAATAAAGTAATCAAAACCAAACCTATAGCTATCAAAAAGTCTTTACCCAAACCACTCAAGCGACTTTTCACATTGTCGGCTTGTTCAAAATTGAGTACCAAATCCACGTTTTCGGGCAATTTTTCCTTAAAAGCCTCCACAACTTTTTGGTATTCATCTTGCGTGTTGCTGATGTTCATTCCTTTTTTCTGCGCGGCAGTAACAAACAAACATTTAAAGCCATTTAAACGGGTGATATAGGTTTCTGGTGAAAAACTTGAATAAACTTTTGCCACTTCTTTGAGAGTAATGTTTCGTCCTTGATAGCTAGAAACAACGGTATTTTCAATTTGCTCAATGCTAGTGTATCCTCCACCAGCTTTTACACTAAAGGATTTTTGTCCCGCATGCACACTACCGCCCGGAATGTTCATTGCCTCGGCTCCAATTGCATCCATGATTTGCGAAGCAGGAATTTTTAATTGTGCCAAGCGACCTTCGTTTAAGTCAACACGAATCAATGGTTCTGAAATACCATGTATGGTGACGTTTTTCAACGATGGCACTTTTTCCAACTCTCCTTTTAACTCATCCGACAATTTTTTCATTTGAGCTTGCGAAGCATTTTCAGAAATCAATGCACCTTGGATAATATTTACATTGGTTGGATCAATTTCAATAACTTCTGCACGATAAATTCCTTCGGGCAAATCTTGTTGTTGTGCAGCCCCTAATTCGCGCACTACTTCTTGGTATTTTGCGTTGTAATTTGCCGAATATTCGTATTCAACCACCATGAACACCAAACCGTTGTCAATTTTGGTTTTAATGTGTTTTATTTTATCCAAACTGTTAAAACGTGCTTCCAATGGTTTTGCCACCAATTGCTCCATATCCTTCGGACTGGCTCCAGGATACACCACCACAACAGGAAAATAAGGGGCTTCCATGTCAGGATCCTCGGCTCTTGGCATGTTTAGCAAGGTTGAAACCCCAACGATAACAATCATTAACACTAAAATGAGTGTCAACTGGTAATTTTTTATCGGTGCTTTAATTAGATTCATACAACAATAATAATAGTCACAAGTTAGTAAACAATTTCAATAAGTGAGCCGTCTTTTAAATACGGACTTCCAGAAACAATTAAGTATTTGTAGTTTTCCAACCCCGATTTTATCATCACGCTTTCGGATTGCAACGAAGCCAACTGCACCGCCACTCTTTTTGCTGTTTTCTTATCGTTGGTTACAAATACATAACCTTTTCCATTATTGCCGTCCAACAATGCTTCATAAGGCACAAACCACGATTTGGTTGCATTGCAGAATATCTTCACTTTTGCAAACATCCCCGATGCCAATTTTAAACCTTTCATTGAATTGGGTTGAACAGTTATTGTAAAGGTACCAGAATTTGGGTTAATTCCCTCCGATTTTTGAATAACTTTTGCATTTATTTTATTGGCATAAGCATCCGTTTCAATGATAGCCGTATCTCCCTCGTTGATGGAAGCCCATTGAAAATCAGAAACTCCTACTTTTACAACCCATTCACCTTCTCCAGCTCCATTCATTTGAAAAACAGGCATTCCAGGTCCCACCATTTGCCCTTCATTGGCCAATTTCAACAACACATATCCATCCGATTTTGCTTTAATTTGCGAATGTTGAAGGTTGTATGCCATCGTATTCCAATCTTGTTGCATCACCTCTAATTGTGTTTGTGCATTTTGAAATTGTTCCAAGGTTGCAACACTGTCTTTGTATAACTTTTGTGCGCGGTTGTAATCGCGTTCTGCCTTGTCTAAAGCCGCTTTTAGTTGCGCCGCCTTTGCATTAATTTCGGTCTGATTCAACGTTGCCAATACTTGCCCTTTGCGAACAAAATCACCTTCTTTTACATAAATTCGTTCAATTAAACCTCCATTTTTAAACGAAAGCAAGGTTTCATCATCGGTTGTAAATAAACCTGATGCTTCCACCACCATATTACCTTCTTCTTTTTGAATGGGCGCAATGGATACCAGCACTTTTTCGTTTAAATTAAACGTTGCTTGTTCTTCCTTGTTCTTACAACTTGTTAACACTGTTAAGAACACAATAACTGCAAAGAATTGTATATTTTTCATAATTGCTAATTTTCTATTTTGTTAATGGATACGATGCTGTTTCTCTTTCCAACCTTGCCAATGCTGCAAGAAATTGGTAATAATTAATATTGGTTGCTAATTTTGCCGACGACAATTGCGAGCGTGCGTCAATGCTTTCCAAATACGTATTGGTGCCTGCTGCATACCCTTTTTCAATCAAACGATGATAGGTTTCTGCCATTTCCAATTGCTTGAGCGACGATTCGTATTTTGATTTTTCTGTCAACACTTCGTTGTATGCATTGTTTACAGCCACTTCTAATTGTTGCGCCACCGATGCTTCTTGCAATTTTGCAATTTCCAATTCGTTTTTAGCTTCTTTGATTTTCAAATTATTTCTATTGCCCTGAAAAATTGGAATATTAAGTTGCAAACCAACCATGTAATACATTGATTTATCGTTAAATTTAAAATCCTCGGCTTGTGAACCTAAGTCTAAAAACCCACCCAAGGTTGGAACAAAAGCATGTTTTTTCATTTTTACAAGATCTTGACGCAAAGCCACAGCCAATTGCAACGAATTGAGTTCTTCTCTATTTTGAGCTGTCAATTCTGCTTTATCCACAAAAGGAATAATGGATTCTGAATTTTCAACAATAATTTCAGCATTTTCTTCGCGATTGAGCAACGCATTGAAGTAACGTTGAAGCGAATTAGCTTGCAATTCCACCGTTTTTAGTTGCGATTTTATTTGTTCAATTTCGCTTTCAGAACGCAAAATATAGGCAGGCAAACCATTTCCAGCTTGCACTAATTTTTCATTCACTCGCTTGCTTTCTTCTGCAATTGTCAACGAATTGTGGTAAACCTGTTGCGCTTTTACAGCAGCTAAATAGTGATAATAAGCCACTTTAATTTCCTTGACCAATTCACGCTCATAAATTTCCAACTCGTTTTCTTTTATGGCCAATTGTTTTTTGCTAATTGAATTGTTGTGAATGATATCCGTATTCAAAATAGGCACTGACAAACGAAAACGCGCATCGTAATAATTATTAGGCAAGAAATTGATGCGTTCATTTTTAACCTCGGGCAATAGTGGCGCTCCCATCAAACCATTTACAGTATTAAAAATGGGATTTAAAAAATCACCCAAGGGCAATTCTGTATAACGTCCACCTTCTGCCGAAAGGTATTGCGCCTGAAAATCAAACGTTGGCAAAAACAATCCACGTGCTTGCTTCAACGCATTGAGTGCATTTTCGAGCGATAACGAACGTTGCTGAACCACCAAATTGCTTTTCAATCCTTGCTCTATGTATTGATCCAATTGACTGGTGTTTTGACCAAACGATGTTAACCAAAAGCCAAGTGCAAAAAATACAAGCATTATTCTATTTTTCATACATTCATTTTTTTAGATTCTATAAAAGATACAAACGATTTATAGGCATTATCCAACAATGCATCGGCCGATAATGCTGCCTCGTTTTCCATTCCAATTTTGTGAATTCGTGTTGTTAAATACAACGAACATAATCCATGCACCATTGCCCACGCTTGCAAGGCAATGTAATGCGGATTGTCTTTTGAGAAAAAACCTTTTTCTTGGCATTCAACAATGGTTGAAATAATAAATCCAAACATTTCTTTTCCTCCTTCCCACAGCTCTTCATTGGCCGTTTTATCCAAATGATCCATCGGTTCTTTCATCATGAACATCACTTCGTAATACTCCGGATATTCTTTTGCAAAGTTCAAATAGGTTCTGCCCAAAGCTTTCAAACGTTCAAAAGGCGCTTCAACGGTTGCCAAGGGCATAAACAACATTTTTAAAATGGTAAATCCCTCTTGGTGCAAAGCATAAATGATATCACCTTTATCTTTGTAATACAAGTAAATGGTTGTTGGACTATAATTAATCTCCGTTGCAATATTGCGCATAGATGTTGCTTCATACCCTTGTTCTATAAACAGTTTTTTTGCTGCATCCAGAATCAATTTGCGTACATCTTCTTTTTTTCCTTTTTTTCGCTCTTGTGGTGTCATGCTACAAATTTAATCAAAATATTAACACTGTTAAGTAAATATTTAATAAAAATCATAAACAACTTGTTTTAAATAACTTACATGTAATAACACCGAAATTTAAAGTTATAAATCCAAAGTTCTATTGAATATTTTGTAAATTCGCCAAAAAATACAACGTTTTGAAAAAGTTAAAACCAGAGGTTCTAAATGCATTAAAAGTGATCAACTTAGAAACACTGAATCCAAGATCTCAATTTATTTACAATTCTTTAAAATCAGGAAAAAATCTTTTTATTCATACGTTTAATTTTAATGAAGAGTCAACTGCTCTCATGGTTGCTATTTTTAACAAAGTAAACCAAGAATACGAAGGTTCTCCAAGAGCAATTTATGTTACTGACAGCTCTCAAAATGCTATTCACTGTTTTGAAGATTATAAAAAAGTTTGCAGAAAACTGGACATTACCGTTGATTTAGCGCACGACAAAGGCAACATGATTCAACAGCGCAATGATATTTTTGACGGAACAGAAATTATAGTTGGAAATCCGAAGCGCATTTACGATTTATACATTAAAAACGGCATCAACACTGCATTATTAGATTTGTTTATTGTTGACAATTTAGCCGAATGTTTAAAAGACAACAAGCAAGCCGAATTAAAAAGAATCATAGACAGTTTGGAGAAAAAAACGCAGGTAGTTTTACTATCCAACAGCTTATCCAATAAAGTACAAAATTTTGTAGACAATTTAGAAATTCAATACACCTTCCTTGATGTAGAAGAAACTTTTGAAGACGAGGCAATGAACAACGATTAATTCTAACGTATAAAAAATAGTTTGGCATACCAATTGGTAAACTGTTTTTCGTGAAATATTGGCATTTTATTACAAAATTCACAAAAAATACAACGTTGGCACTGTTAAATTAAAGACTAATTGTATATTTGATGAATGAAGTATTAAAACCAAGCGTTTAAAACTTAAAAATTATGAAACTCAACAAAAACAATATGAAAAGTTCTATCACATTAGCAATGATTGGTCTTTCAATGACCGTTGCTTTTGGGCAAACCAATGAAAATTTAATTCCAAACGGCAGTTTTGAATCGGTTGCAAAAGACCCCAAAAAATTAGGTTCAATTGAAAGTGCAACAGGTTGGTATTCACCTACAGGTGCTAAAGCCGATTTATTTTTACCAAGTAAAAAAACACCAGACATTGGTTCACCGCAAAACATTTATGGTAAAGAAGATGCCAAAGACGGTTCTAACTATGCTGGATTTGTTGCTTTCTCGCACAATAACAAAATGCCCCGTTCTTATGTGTCTAACAAGTTAACAGTTCCATTAAAAAAGGGTGAAAAATACTGCGTGCAATTTTACGTTGCCATGGCAGAAGCATCAATGTATGCAAGTAACCAAATTGGAGGTTTATTCTCCAAAAAAGCTTATGGAACAGAAGCTAAAGAAAGTATCATTGAAAAAACACACATCTTAAACGAAAACAACAAAATATTCAATGCACCTTATGGATGGGATCAAGTGTGTGGTGTTTACACAGCTGAAGGTGGCGAAAAATTCTTTACTATCGGTAACTTCACCAATAATGAAGACACAAAAAACTCAAGAAATAAAAAAGATGCTAAATCAAAAATAGCACCTATTCCAGCAGCTTATTATTATTTGGATAATATTTCAGTTACGTTGATGGACGAAGACAATCCATGCGAATGTGCTGGAGCAGTTGACCCAACAGCTGCTTTCTCAAAAACAGTTTACCAAAAAGCGTTGAACATTGCTGCAGATTTGCCGTTGGATAAAAAAGTAGAAGCACTAAGCGTTTATTTTGGATTTGGAAAAACAGACATCACAGCAGCTGGCGAAGAAGCGTTGAAAATGTTGGTGAAATTGTTAAAAGAAAATCCAAACAACCAACTTCAAATCAATGGTTACTCGGATGAAGCTGAAGAAACAGCAGCTAAAGACGATGCATTTTTTGCAGGAATGGACGGAAAACGTGTGAATGCAATTTTTAATTATTTGAAAGAAAACGGCATCAATGCAACACGTTTAATTCCTTCACCTCAAGGTAGCAGCGAAAAAAGCTCGGAAATTGTTAGTTCGGATGACGAAGATACAATGCAAGCTAAAAACAGACGTGTAGAGTTTAAAATCAGATAAAATTCTAAAATTTTATACCGAAGGGATTGTTCAGATGAGCAATCCCTTTTTGTTTTACCCAATATGCAATTAACAACGCCATTTGCCATTGAACAATTGCAAACCAATTACAAAATATTTCAATAAAAAAAAGCTACTTCAAAATTGAAGTAGCTCATTCACTTTATCTTATCTTATTTCTACAAAGCATCAATTGCCTTAAACAATCTTTCGGTAACTTCATCCAAACTACCTATTCCATTAATTTCAGCATATTTACCTTGTTTTTGGTAATATTCTTTTACAGGTAAAGTTTCTGCCTTGTACACATTAATTCTGTTTTGAATAACCTCTGGATTAGCGTCATCCGTTCTTCCACTCACTTCTGCTCTCTTTTTCAAGCGCTCTTTCAATTCATTTTCTTCTACGTCCAAAGCCACCATTCCACTAATGGAAGTATTTTCCGAAGTTAAAAACTCATCTAAAGCAATTGCTTGTGCATTCGTACGCGGAAAACCGTCAAAAATAAATCCTTTTGCATTTGCAAATTTTTTAAATTCCGACTTAATCATATTAATGGTTACTTCGTCTGGCACCAATTGACCTTTATCAATGTAGCTTTTTGCCAATAAGCCCAATTCTGTTTCTCCTTTAATATTTGCTCTAAAAATATCTCCTGTTGACAAATGTTTCAACCCATATTTTTCAATAATTCGCTCCGATTGAGTTCCTTTTCCTGCACCCGGAGGTCCAAATAACACGATGTTTAACATACTTGCTTTTTTTTATTCGTTTACTTGAAAGATTTCTTTCAAATTTCTTCCTGCTTCATCATAGTCAAGTCCATACCCAACTACAAATTTATTTTCAATTTCAAAAGCAACATAATCAGGAATGTTTTTTCCTTTATGCGCTTCTTTTTTATATAATAATGTGCAAATTTTTAAAGATTTAGGTTCTTGCATCTCCAACAATTTATACACCTTATCAATTGTAATTCCAGTATCAACAATATCTTCTAAAATTACAACATTTTTTCCTTTCAACTCTTTGGTCAACCCAATAATTTCATCTACCCTTCCACTCGATTCCGTTCCAATATAGGAACTAACCTTTACAAAAGTAATTTCACAATTAAGCGAAATGTTTTTGATAAAATCAGAGGCAAACATAAAAGCACCATTCAAAATAGCTACAAAAACAACTTCTTCGTTATTATAGTCACGATTAACTTGTTGTGCTATATTTTGAATTGCATTAGCAATCTCCAACTCGCTTAAAAACGGCTTAAATTGCTTATCTTTTATTTGAATTATACTACTCATTTTTATCAACGGTATGCAAATGTAGCAATTTTTTAAAATTTTCAGCCAAAAACTTCAAGAACCTTTTCCAAAGTATAAATCATCTTGTATCTTTGCTTCATGGTTAATGCAGATTCTAATTTATTCGATGCTCAATCAAAAAAGTTGGGCTTACTTGGTGGAGGTCAGTTGGGAAGAATGATGATTCAAGAAGCAATTTCTTACAATATTGAAGTTCATGTAATGGATGGTGATAAAAATGCACCTTGTAGTACGATTGCAACAAGTTTCACACATGGTTCTATTACCGACTATCAATCTGTTCTTGATTTTGGAAGCGATAAAGATGTAATCACCGTTGAAATTGAAAATGTAAACATTGAAGCCTTAGAAGAGTTAGAAAAACAAGGAAAAAAAATTTTTCCTCAACCACGAGTTTTAAAAATCATTAAAGACAAAGGACTTCAAAAACAATTTTACTTAGACAACAATCTTCCGACAGCACCATTTATTTTGGTAAACAATCAAAAGGACATTGAAACAAATGCCAACTTCTTGCCAGCTGCCAATAAATTACGAACTGGCGGATATGATGGAAAAGGTGTTTGCCTTCTTCAATCCAAGGAAGATATTAGCAAAGGATTTGACGCGCCTGGAATACTTGAACAATTCGTTCCGTTTGCAAAAGAATTAGCCGTAATAGTTGCTCGCAACGAAAACAACGAAACAATTGCATATCCAACCGTAGAATGTGAGTTTAGTCCTCAATTAAATCTAGTTGAATTTTTATTTGCACCTGCAGATATTAGTGAAACCATTGACAAAAAAGCTCAAAAAATTGCAATTGACATCATCAATAAATTGGATATGATAGGCATTTTAGCGGTAGAATTTTTCTTGTTAGAAAATGGCGAATTGCTAATCAATGAAATTGCCCCTCGCCCACATAATAGTGGTCATCACACCATTGAGTGCAACAATACCTCGCAATTTGAACAACATTTTAGGGCAGTTCTCAATTTACCTTTAGGTAATACAGACAGTATCTCTCCAGGTGTAATGATCAATCTTTTAGGTGAAGAAGGATTTTCTGGTCCAGCCAAATATCTTGGAATTAAAGATGCAATGCAACAAAAAGGAGTGTTTATTCACTTATATGGTAAAACTACAACAAAACCGCATCGAAAAATGGGACACATCACTATTGCCTTGAATAGTCTACAAGATGCTAAATTAACAGCCAAAAAACTAATAAATTCAGTTAAAGTAATTGCTTAGTTTAAAGTTATTATTTTTTTCTTATCTTGGTAGTCATGAAAACATTCTTGCACTATATCACTTTATTGTTAATCACCTTAAAATCAAGTATATATCTATTATACGGTCAAGAATATCATTACAGTAATTATACCCATAAAGATGGATTGCAAAATGTTTCAATTACCACTTTAACCGAAAATTCTGATGGGGGTATCATAATAGGAACTGAAGGAAGTGGAATTATTGAGTTTGATGGCTATGAATTTAAAAGTTTAATTCAACAAAACATTAACAACAACCACCAAGTAAGTGCTGTTGAAATTAATAAAAATGCAATCTACTTTGCATCAAGATACAGAGGAATTTATAAAATTGATGCACAAAAATCATTGCACGAAATTGTATCTTCCAATTCTGTAAAAAACTTTATTAGTCTTGCTCTGTTCAACAATGAATTGCTGTATATCAACAACAATGAGCTGTATCGGTATGATATAGATAAAAAAACACAATCAAAGATTTATAGTTTTAAAAAGGACATTTCAATTTATCAAACCATTAAAACTCCAAATGGTTTAATCTATTTAACTACAATTGGAAATTTCATTTATTCCAATAAATCTAAAAAAATAGTTGACTTAAACACCTATTTTAATACTACTGATGAGGGAATAAAAAATGTCAATTTTGGTTATTATGCAAATGGACTACTCTATTTCTTTAATTTCAAAGATAACATATCTTTATTAGTTTTACTTAATGAGGATGGAATTTACAATTCAAAAATTAAGCTGTTAACTGGTAGTAATTTCGATTCAGAAGTCATTAGCGCAACCTATAACAAAGTAAAAAAATGTTTTACAGCGATTACCAAACTTGGTCGCATCTACGAGATTTCTAACGGGAATGTCGAAAAAAAAATCCAGAATACAAGTTTACAAAACATTGCTGCAAAAACAATCATTTCTGATTATTATGGCGATTATTGGATAGGATCTTATTTTACAGGGCTTATTCGAGTGAGCAAACAACCTTTTACAAAAATTGAATACCTCCCTAACTATTTGAGTGAACGCATTGGGTTAATTGATTTTACCCAAGACAACAAAAACATCATTTATTCCACTATGGATCATGAAACATTTGTTGGTAATTATCTCAATGGTCCTTTAAAAAAATATGATTTTCAAAGTTACTCCTCTACATATTTTAAAAACACTTTATTAATTGGAACTAACAATGGTGTTTATGAATACATTGAGCAAACAAATGAATTAAAAAAACTACCTATTCTACCCGAAGGGCCTATTAACCACATTGTTGTTCATAATACCGATTTGTATATCGCTGTTAGAAAAAAAGGGTTGTACAAGTTTGATAAAAACTATCATCTAATACAGCATTTCGAACCTACACATTCTGCACCTTCAATCATCTATACTAGCCAAATAGATGGAGATATAATTTATTTTGGAACGTCTCAAGGAATTAAAAAACTTGACACAAAAAACAATTTGTTTAGTTCAATTGACACAAAAGGACTAGGAGAATATTGTGGACTGTCCATAACTGATGTATTTGGAACAAAGTGGTTTGCATTAGATTTTGGATTACTTGGCATTTCAAAAAAAGGTGAAAAATATGTAATCAACGACCCTGAAATTTTGTCAAGTTTTCTATTTTATTCTTTAAACACAGATAGTTTTGGCAACTTATACATAGGTACCAACAACGGTATCAATGTGTTAAAAGTAAACGATGAAGGCAAAGTACTTTCACATCAAATTTACACGGCAAAAAATGGATTTGGAGGATATGAGCCTCACATGCGTTCCTCTTTTCAAACACCCAACTTTGCTTTTATTGGAACCTTAGAAGGAATATGGAAGATTAACTTCAATTTATTGCAAGGATTAACTCCACCTCAAACGCCGATAATCAATATCAAAGAAAGTATAGACCCCAACAATCCATCCACTATATCCATTCAGTTTATATCAAAAAACCCCAAAATAAAAAGCGTATATTATACGTATCGTATTGTTAATAATAACTCACAGTGGAGTGCATTATCCCTAGAAAATGAATTTAATTTATCCGATTTAAAAAATGGAGATTACAGCATTGAAGTAAAAGCAACTTATGACGGTGTTTATTTTAGTGATATTGGCGTTAAATCTTTTCATATAAACCAAACTGTTTTACAAAGTAAGATATTAATTTATTTACTTATATCGTTTATCGTAATTGTCAACATTCTTTTTTTCCTAAAAGCCAAGAAAAATGATCCATACGAAGTATTAAGTACAAGTGAAACCATTGCTTTTTCAAAACATGCGCCTTCCATCATATTACTAGGTTTAATTATGCATATTGTATTGCGTATTATTTTACCTCTCCTTTCTACGAAATACGAAATGGATCCAATCATTTCCATTCCAATGGCAATTTTTCTTGCTATTTTCACTGTTCTTTCAAGATGGTATAAAAGGAATAACAATACAAAAAGATTAGCAGATGTATTAAAATGGGCATATTGTACATTCATGCTGTATGGTATTTTTAACTTTTACATTTCAGAAGCACATATTTTGTATGCATTTTTCATCGTCCTTGTCAACTCTATTGCACACATTATTTTTGATAAAACAAAATACATCATATTATATACTTCCGTATTTTTAATAACAATGACTCTGGCAATTCTATATACAAAAAATATTGAATTTGACCGATTTACATTAATGATACCTATTGTCATTTCATCCATATTAACCATCTTCCTACATGTTGTTAAGCAAAGCTCAATTCAACAATTATCATTCATTTCATCAATCATCAACAAAAGCAACATAATTGCATTGGCATTAAATAAAGATGGAAACCTAAAATACATCAGTAACAATATCTCCAATTATATTGACTGTTCAACCGAAGCATTAATTGACCAACCAATTTCAAAACTTAATGATTTTATTGTTTCCGACAGTGCACGACAAATTAATATAACAAAAGATTTTGTGGACGGCAAAGATGTATTAACGCCAATGAAAAACATTAATAACGATATTACGTGGATTGAATGGTCGTGCAAAGAGTTTGCAAAAGGCGTTAGAGTTCTAATAGGTCAAGACGTTACAGAAAAACTTAAAATACAAAACACCTACGAGATATTGGTTGAAAATGCCGAAGATTTGATTTTTCAAATCAACATGAACGGAGATTTCAAATTTTTAAATGAACGATTTAACAACTATTTGCCGTACAATAAAAATTCATTGATTAATAAAAACATCAAAACTCTCATACCAAACGATTATCATTTAATTGTTGATGATTTCTTCAACAGTTTTAATGAAAATGACAATCGCGTTTCATACATTGAGTTACCCATTTATAATAGCGACAACCAATTGGAATGGTTCGGTTTATACCTTACAAAGCTTTATTCTGAAGAAACCAATGAGTTGGTTGAATATTTAGTTGTTGGTAGAAATATTACCGAAAAATTAAAACAAGATAAATTAATCGCCACGCAACAAGCAAACATTACTTCAAGTATAAACTATGCTCAAAAAATTCAACTAAATCTATTGCCTGCAGTAGATAAAATGAAAGGATGTTTTAGCGAACAAATGGTTTATTATAAGCCAAAAGACATTGTTTCGGGTGATTTTTATTGGTGCAAACAAGTGGATGACTACATCATTGTGGCAGTAGGTGACGGAACAGGGCATGGCGTACCTGGGGCATTTATGTCAATTTTAGGTATAAACCTACTCAATTCCATCGTTTTAGAAAAAAATATTTACGATCCTGGAAGGATTTTAGATGAATTGGATATTCGCTTAAAACAAATGCTTCAAGAAGGAAAAAAACAGCGAATTAGAGATGGAATTGAAATAACCATTTGTGCTTTCAATCCAATCAATGGTACGATTGATTATTCTTGCGCAGGCTCCAAAATTCTTATTCATGATGGTGTTTCAATTAGCATTCGCAAAGGAGATAGCAAGCATGTTGGCGATGAACAACCTGATTTTACCAACTACATTACGCACCATTATGAAATTGCTAAAGAAACAACCATTTATATGTTTACTGATGGTTATTACGACCAGTTTGGTGGCTTCTTACAGAAAAAATATACAATTCGACGCTTATTAGATTTATTTACTCAAAACATCAGTCTTCCTTTGTCGGAACAAAGAGAAATTGTTGACACTGAATTTATAGATTGGAAAGGAGAAAACGAGCAAACAGATGATATAACTATAGTCGGACTAAGAATTTTACCTCCAAAAAACAACTGATTTTAAACATGAAAATTAGTAAACTAAAAACTTCTTTTTTAATCATTCAAAATTGGGATGGATTTGCATCACAACTGGCTGTAAAAGATGAATTTTTAAACTGTTTTACAGAAAATGAACATTTTGAAATTTTACTGCTAACCAACAGAAAACGACCGAAAGAAAATTTTGAATTTGCCGGACGTGTGCACACCATTTCAAAATCCGACTTTTCACTATTTGGTAAATTAAAATCAAAGAATTTATTGCCCAGTGAACACACCCATTTTGATTACATCCTTCTGCTTGACGATGATTTTTCTGCATTAAAAAAAATCATTCAACAAATGAAAATCAAAAACATAGTAGGCTTTCAAAGTCAACAAAATTATGTGAATATAAACCTTAACACATCTGTTACAAAACCAACAGAAAAGATTATATTTGCACTACAAACACTTTCAAAATTTGTAATTTAAAATGAATAATATTTTTAGAGGAGCTGGTGTTGCTTTGGTTACACCTTTCAAAGATGATAAATCAATTGACTTTGATGCATTGCGCAAGTTGGTTCAACTGCAAATTAATGGCAACACCGATTTTTTGGTTGTGCAAGGTACAACAGGCGAATCTCCTACCCTTTCTTGGGATGAAAAAATTGAAATTTTAAATACTGTTATTGAAGAAAATGCCGGAAAATTAAAAATCGTTTTCGGTGTTGGTGGAAACAATACGTTGGAAGTTGGAAAAGCATTGCAAAAAGTTCCAAAAGGGGTAGATGGAATTTTATCCGTTTCTCCCTACTACAACAAGCCAACGCAACAAGGAATAATTGAACATTACAAACACATTGCAGCTTGCACCGAGTTGCCAATAATTTTATACAACGTGCCCGGAAGAACGGGTTCTAACATGCTTCCTGCAACAATAATTGAATTAGCAAAAATTCCTAACATCGTTGCTGTAAAAGAAGCTTCTGGTAGCATGAGTCAAATTATGGACATTATTCGCCTTGCTCCTGCTGGTTTTGATGTTATTTCTGGCGATGATGCAATTACATTGCCTTTGATTGCAACTGGTGCCGTAGGCGTTATTTCTGTAGTTAACAACGCTTTGCCAGAAATGTTCAACGCAATGGTTCACGAATCTTTGGCAGGTAATTTTGAAGTTGCTCGCAAAAAACACTTGCGCTTATTGCCAATTACAGATATGTTCTTTGCAGAAGGAAACCCTGGTGGTGTTAAAGTGGCACTTGAAACAAGAGGAATCCTTAAAGGAAACGTACGTTTACCATTGATGCCTGTTTCGATTGCATTGCAAGAAAAAATTAAAGCAGAAACGTTGCAACTTATAAATGCATAAGCAAATACTTTTCATAGGAGTTTTAGTTGTTGGAGGAATTAATCTTCTACTCACCTCGTGCTATCAAAAAAAAGCAAAAAAGTTTGATACTCATTGGCAAGTGGAAGAAATTGAAGAAGATACAACCATCCAAAGTATCAACCCTGATGCTATTGCATACATTGATACTTTTAAACTGGTTCCAATCCAACTCATTCATAAACAATTGAAAAGCAATGCGAAACAATCATTAGTTTTTAAAACACCCGCATTTAGCAAGAGTGATTCTTTGGATACAACCACTATTATTGAACAATTAGCGGTTAATTTTACGTATCATAAATTGGGAGAACTGTCTAAGAATAAGAAGTTAATGGCTAGCTCAAAAAGCGAAATGAGTAATTTGGCAACTTTGCTTTTTCCAGATTCCATTCTGCCTAAAAAAATTACGTCTGATTCATTAAATTCTTGGTTCAAACAAGCATTGAACAACAATCATCAATGGATTTATTTTGAAGCAATTGAATGGTTAGAACAATTATACATAACCGTTGAAAATCCAAAAATTCATAAAAGCAAAGCAAAATTCCAGGCGTTGGTTGAACTTCAATTAGAAAACGGAACAGAAATGTTAGAGCGCATTTCCATGCATCAAGATTTTGAACCTTTAGCATTGTTAATGAACGATTTAATTTCAATCATCGACTGCAAATATTATACATTTAACCCAGTAGAATTAAAAGAGGAAGTTGTAAAAGCACGTGAAAATTGCTATTTTCTTCCAAAATCTGCAAAATAACATGTCAATTTATCAAGAAATTATCGATGCGGTCAACAACGCAACAAACATTGTAATTACTTCACACAAATCGCCCGATGGAGATTCTATTGGATCTTCATTAGGTTGGAGCCGTTTTATACAAAAGATGGGTAAAAATGTTACCGTTTGTCACCCCGACAAAGCTGCCACTTCGTTTAATTGGTTAGACGATTTGAAGGATATTCTTTTGTTTGAAACCCATCCAGAAGAAGTAAACAAAGCTGTTCAAAATGCTGATTTACTTTTTTGTTTGGATTACAACCATTTATCGCGTGTTGGAAGTGAAATGCAACAGGTTTTGGAAAAGTACAAGGGTAAAAAAATACTAATTGACCATCACCTCTCACCTTCTGTAGATGCAATTATTTCTTTGAGCGATACCAATGTTTGCTCCACAAGCCAGTTGATTTTTGATGTAATTGATTATTCAAACAAAGAACATTTGTTGGATGCCCACATTGCAACGCCTTTGTATTTAGGAATTGTAACCGATTCTGGATCGTTTCGTTTTCCGTCGGTTCAGCCAAGAACTCACCAAATTGCTTCAAAAATGTTGCAACTAGGTGTTGAACACTACAAAGTACATGAAAATACGTTTGATAATAATTCAATTGACAGAATGAAATTGAACGGTTTTGCAATTAGCGAAAAATTGGAAATCGTGCACAACAATAAAATTGCAATTGTTTCTTTATCCTTAGAAGAATTGGAACGATTCAACTACCAAAAAGGCGATACCGAAGGCTTGGTTAACACTGCATTGTCCATCAACGGGATTAAAGCAGCTGTTTTAATTACCGAACAACAAGAACAAATCCGCATGTCGTTTCGTTCAAAAGGCGATTATGTAGTGAACATCATTGCTAGTGAACAATTTAATGGTGGCGGACACATGTATGCTGCTGGAGGTTCATCCAATATTTCGTTAAAAGAAACGTTAGATAAACTAAAAACTGTCATTCCAAATTATTTTGCATGATCAAACATTGTTTATTTCTCTTGTTGTTTCTGTTGATTTTTTCGGCTTGTACGGAAGAAAAAAAGAACGATGATTTCAAATGGACCACAGAAGAATCGACCAAAATGAACAAACATTTTTCTGTCCAAGAAGATTTAGATATCAACTTGTATTTATCGCGCAAACCAGAATGGAAAATGACAAAAACAGGCACCGGTTTGCGTTATTACATCTACGAAAACGGAAGTGGCGAAACAGCTCAAGTGGATGATGTTGTTGACGTGGAATACACCATTACACTTTTTGATGGTACCCAATGTTATGCAACTGCTAGCGATGAAGTGGATGAATTTAAAGTTGACAAAGCACAAATAGAATCAGGTATTCAAGAAGCTGTAAAACTTATGAAAGAAGGCGACAAAGCTCAACTAATTGTTCCAAGCCATTTAGCTTATGGAATTATTGGCGATATGAGCAAAATACCACCTTTAAGCCCATTAGTTGTAGATATTAAACTGGTTAAAATTTATAGAAAAACTGCACCATGAAACAATTGATTTTCATCGCATTATGTATATTCACTTTGGTTGCCTGCAAGCCCGAAGGAGTAAAAAAAGAAGTGCTTGAAACAAGCAAAAAGCAATCATCAAAAGTTGATTCTTTGGAGTTGAAACTAGAAGTTATTGACGAAGAAAAGCTAGATAATGGATTGGAAATTAAATGGATAGAAAAATCCAATGGCGAATCAATAAAAGCTGGAGATGTGATACTAATTGACTACAAAGTTCGTTTAGCTGACAGTACCATCATCGACGGAAACCATTTACTCAATAAGCCTTATTTGCCTTACATGGTTGGTTTTGGATTTCAGCCTGCAGGTTGGGATTTAGCTTTTGAAAAGATGCGAGTTGGAGATTTTGCACGCATCAAAATTCCAGCAAAATTGGCTCGTGGAGATAAAGAAGTTAAGAACTTAATCCCTAAAAATTCTGATAATTATTTAACCATTCGAATTTTATCTAAAAAAGCACCTACCAAAGAAATTGATGGAGTCAAAATTTGGTTATTGGAAGAAAACAAACTTCAAAAAGCACGTTTTAATGACAAAAACAGCATCGAGTTTTTTACAACAGCTAGTTCTCCTAGCCATCCATTTTATTTTAATTCTTATGCTACAAATCAGCCATTTAGGTTAAAATTAGCCGATCATGGAATTGTTCCTGGGTTAAAAAAAGCGTTAATTAATGCTAAAAAAGGAGACCGCATGTATATATACGTTCCAGCCAAAGAAGCTTACGACACTAAGGGTTACTTGGATTTGGTTTTACCAAACGAACCTATTTTTTATAACCTTTTGGTTACCGACATTCTTGATTAGTTGAATAAAAAACAATATATTTGTTCGTTTTATACTCAAAATCAAAAAAAATAGAAAAGTAATGTTTAAAAAATTCAACTTATTTTTACTGTTCATCTCCTTATCTACCATCCTATTTTCTCAATCAGTAATAGATACACTTTATACCAGTCACGGTACCGTGATTTTGTACGAAAACAAATCATGGCAATATTTAGAAGATTTAAGATTTGACGGTGTTATGAACGAACACTTGAATTGTGTATTGAAAGACCATCCAGATTTAGATTTAAAACAACATTGGGACAACAACGTAGTATTTCCATCAGGATATTCAAATTCAATGGCCAATTTTAACGATACAATTTGGATGTGTGTGTTAAGAGATATCAACGATGAATTTGTGGTGCCAGTTCCAGGAGCATTAACTTCAGAATACAAATTTAGAGGAAGAAGACATCACCGTGGTGTGGATTTGGACTTAGAAACTGGTGACACAGTTGTTGCTGCTTGGTCGGGTAAAGTGCGTTATGCTAAATACAACGAAGGTGGTTTTGGAAATCTTGTTATTATTCGTCACGACAACGGATTGGAAACATTGTATGCACACAACTCTAAACTTTTGGTTAAACCCAATCAAAATGTAAAAGCAGGAACGCCTATAGCTTTGGGTGGAAACACGGGACATTCTTACGGTTCACACTTGCATTTTGAAGTACGCTTCTTTGATTTACCTATGAATCCAGAAGAAATTATTGACTTTCAAAACAAAACTTGTAGAAGTGAAAACTTATTAATACACAGAAGTTTATTTATTCCAAGTGCAAAACCTAGTTTTGAAACAACTCCAACGACAACATCACCAACTATGAATGTTGCAGCACCACTTGCAGTTAAGGCTTCAACTAGCACCAATAAATATTACAAAATCCGCTCAGGCGATACCTTAAGCTCTATCGCTGCAAAACACCATACAACTATTTCAAAATTGTGTCAATTAAATGGCATTCGACAAACAACAGTTTTGCAAGTAGGACGTAATTTAAGAATCCGTTAATAACCATTCAATGAATTTAAAAAACAGCATATTTTATCTTTTCATTTTACAATTTTTAGTTGTAGGCTGTTCTGATTACAACAAAGTACTAAAATCAGAGGATTACGCACGCAAGTTTGAATTAGCAAACAGCTATTTTGACGCAGAAAAATATGCTCAAGCAATGGCGCTTTACGAACAAGTTTACCAACGTTTCCCAAAACAAAGTGAAGGTGAAGTTGCTTATTTCAGATTAGGAAAAGGATACTATTTAAGCAAAGATTACTACATGGGAGGATATTTTTTAGGTCAATTTGTATCCCGTTTCCCATTTAGTACAAAAGTTGAAGAAGCTACGTTTTTATCTGCAATGTGTTCGGTTAATCAATCACCAAACAAATCATTGGACCAAACAGAAACACAAGTTGCTATCAATAATTTGCAACAATTTGTTGACCGTTTTCCAAACTCAGAATTGGTAGATTCGTGCAATCGCATTATGGACCGCTTACAATTTAAAATTGAATCCAAAAGTTTTGACCAAGTAAAGCAATACAGTAAAACATTGAACTATAGAGCTGCCGTAACGTCTGCTGAAATATTTTTAACCAATTATCCTACCAGTTCCTATAAAGAAGAATGTGAATACATTTTAGTAAATAACTCCTATTTGCTTACAAAAAATAGTATAGATTCTAAAAAATTAGAAAGAACTGAACAAACTTTGGAAAGATATCGTAACTTTGCAACTAATTTCCCTTCATCGAAGTATTTAAAAAGTTTGAATACCATTAAAGTTGAAATGGAAAAACTATTAGTAAAATTAGAAAATTTAGAAGCCGAAAAATAAATTATGAGTTTTAAAAACAGCACAGCAGAAAAGACAACAATTACAAGAGACGTAATCAACATTGAAGAAAAAGTTGGTAATGTTTATGAAGCAATCGTTGTTTTGGCAAAAAGATCAAATCAGTTGAATGTTGATTTAAAAGAAGAATTGACTCAAAAATTGCAAGAGTTTGCTTCATCAACTGATAACTTGGAAGAAATTTTTGAAAACCGTGAGCAAATTGAAATTTCACGTTTTTACGAAAAATTACCAAAACCAGTTGCCATGGCAATTGAAGATTTATTGAAAGACAAAGTTTATATTCGCAAAGACGAAGTAATCGGATAATAATGCACAACAAGCGCATACTTCTGGGTATCACAGGCGGTATTGCAGCATACAAGATTGCATTCCTGATACGGTTATTAAAAAATGAAGGGGCAGAAGTCAAATGTATTATGACTCCTGCCTCTTGTGATTTTATTAGTCCGCTTGTTGTTGCCACACTTTCTGGAAACCCTGTTGGAATTGAGTTTTGGAACAAAGCTGATGGCACCTGGAACAACCACGTTGAATATGGTTTATGGGCCGATGTATTTGTTATTGCTCCAGCCACTGCCAATACACTTGCAAAAATGGCAACAGGTGCTTGCGATAATTTATTGTTGGCAACCTATTTATCCAACAAATCAAAAACAATTATTGCCCCTGCAATGGATTTGGACATGTATGCGCATCCAACCACCAGCAGAAATCTAGAGCAACTTCAAAAGGATGGGGTTAAAATCATACCTGCCGAATCTGGATTCTTGGCAAGTGGATTGGAGGGACAAGGACGCATGGCCGAACCCGAAACCATACTCAATTGCATCAAAGCTGAAGTTTGTACCACTAACGAATTGGAAGGTAAACATATTTTGGTAACTGCCGGACCAACTTATGAAGCAATAGATCCTGTTCGGTTCATTGGCAACCATTCTACTGGAAAAATGGGGTATGAAATTGCTGAAGCATTGGCCTTAAAAGGAGCTATGGTACATTTGGTGAGTGGTCCTTCTACTCTATCTGTAAAACATCCCGCAATAACCAAAACAGCAGTTACATCGGCGCAAGAAATGTTGGCTTTTGTGCAAGAAAATTGGAATAAAATGGACGGTGGTATTTTCAGTGCAGCTGTGGCTGATTACCGACCAAAAACTGTGGCGCAGGAAAAAATCAAGAAAAAGGAAGGCGAACTAACGCTTGAATTGGTTAAAAATCCAGATATTTTATTATGGGCTGGTGAACACAAAGAAAAACATCAATTGTTAGTTGGTTTTGCATTGGAAACTACCAACAGTGTTGCTTACGGTACCGAAAAATTAAATAAGAAAAATTTAGACTTTATTGTTATCAACGAACCTGTTGAAGGGAAAACAGGATTTGGCGCACCAACAAATCAAGTTATTTTGTTGGATAATCACAATAATTTAACGAAATTTGAGTTAAAATCGAAGTCGCAAGTGGCTAATGACATTGTAAATTATTACATTAAACTATTAAAATGAAACAATTAATTGTTCTTATCTCTTTTTGTTTAACCACATTTGCTTCACTCTTCGCGCAAGAGTTGAATTGTGAGGTTAGCATCATTACAAGTAATAAAATTGAAGTTAGCTCATTGGACCATGAGGTTTTGAAGCAATTGGAAGATGTAATCCGCCAATTTATGAACGAAACTAAATGGACCAAGGATGAATTCAAAATGGAAGAACGCATCAATTGTCAGTTGCAATTTCAAGTAGAAAAGATTCCGCAGCCAGGTGTGTATGAAGGAAAATTTCAAATACAAAGTTCTCGTCCAGTTTACAATTCCACTTACAATTCTGTTGTTTTGAATTTTGCTGATCAAGATGTTTCATTTGCATTTTCAAGAAACGCGATGTTGTATTATTCTTCAGCTCAATTCAAAGATAATTTAACTTCAATGTTGGCATTTTATGCTTATTATATTATTGGAATGGACTACGATTCTTTTAGCCCAAAAGGTGGAACTCAATATTTACAAGAAGCTCAAAATATTGTTGTAAATGCACAAAGCTCTGGCGCTCCGGGGTGGAGTCCCGACCAAACAGGTACCAAAAAGAACCGCTATTGGATTATTGACAACGCTTTGCATCAGTTGTTTGAACCAATGCGCGAATGTACGTATGAATATTATCGTTTAGGATTGGATAAATTGTATGAGAACAAAGAGCAAGGAAGAAACGCCATGTATGAAGCGTTGAACAAATTGCCAAAAGTAGTAGCAGCACGCCCCAATACCATCAATATCAACTCGTTTATTTATTCCAAACGTACAGAATTAAAACAAATTTTCGCGGATGCCCCAACACCCGAAAAAGGAAAATTAGTGGCTTTATTGAAACGTTTGGACCCTACAAATGCTGATAAGTACGACGAAATTTTAAAATAATGCTCCAACAACTGAATGTCCAAAACTTTGCACTCATTCAGCAAGCATCTTTAAATTTTGGTGCGGGCTATACGGTTATTACTGGCGAAACAGGTTCTGGAAAATCCATTTTATTGCATGCATTGCAGCTAATTTTAGGTGAACGTGCCGATTTTAAAGTCATAGGAGCAAGTGGTGATAAAGCAATAGTGGAGGGAGTTTTTAGCATTAATTCCGATAAATTTTCTGAATTTTTTAGCACCAACGACATTGATTTTGAAAAAGAAACCATTGTTAGAAGAGAAATTACCAAACAAGGAAAATCACGCGCTTTTATCAACGATACACCTGTTTCATTAGCACAATTAAAAGAATTTACAGAGCAATTAGTTTCCATACATTCGCAATACAATACGCTCGAACTAAAACGTAAAGACTTTCAATTCAATACGTTAGATACATTGGCTTCAACAGATAAATTGCATCAAACTTATCTATTGCAATTCAATGATTTAAAAAAATTACAAAAAGAAATTGCAGAACAAAAAGAACTGTTGTTTCAATCGGCAAAAGAAAAAGATTACAACGATTTTCAATTGGCTGAATTAAGTGAGTTGAACATAGAAAAAAATGACTTTTCGGCGTTAGAAGAACAATTGCAAAAAGTTGAAAATGCCAATGAAATTCAGCAATTATCACAAGAAATTTCACAAGCATTAGCAAGTGATGAAGGTGTTATTGCGCAATTGCAGCAACTAAAATCGGTTGTTCAGAAATTAGCCCGTTTGGATAAAAATGCAGGTGCAATTGAAGAACGTATTGCTTCGGCTGTTATTGAACTGAAAGACATCAACGAAGAAATGGAAAGTTTTGATTCTGCTGAGTCTATCAACGAAGAAAAACGTTTACAATTGATGCAATTGGTTGATCAATTTAATCATGTGTTATCAAAACACCGATGTGCTAATCAGGAAGAATTGCTTGCTTTTTACAAAAAATTGCAACAATCAACTGCCTCGTTGTCTGAGTTGGAAGAAAAAATTGTGCAATTAGAACAAAAAGAACAACAACTGTTAAAACAACTAAACGAATCTACATCTGTTTTGCATGAAAGCCGTAAAAAAGCTATTCCACAATTGGAAGCACAATTGGCTAAGTTGCTTGTAGAATTAAAATTACCCGATACACAGCTAGTTTTTGATTTAAAAGAAACCGATCACCTTCATGTCTTTGGGAAATCAACATTGGTTTATTTATTTTCAGCCAACAAAGGTTTTTCGCCAGTTGAAATAGAAAAAGCAGCAAGTGGTGGAGAATTATCTAGAGTCATGTTGGCATTGCAACAATTAATTTCAGAAAAAGTAGAATTGCCTACTATTTTCTTTGACGAGATAGACACGGGTGTTTCTGGGGATGTGGCTCAAAAAATTGGGAATTTATTGCATCAAATGGGAAAAAACATGCAGTTGTTTGCCATCTCTCATTTGCCTCAAGTGGCAGCAAAAGCAGATTTTCATTTAAAAGTAGAAAAATCAAATGCTTTGGATGCAACACAAACTACTATTTCTGTTTTAAATGAAACTGAACGTATCGAAGAGATTGCACGTTTAATGAGTGGTGAAATAATCAATGAGGCAGCAATTGCCAATGCAAAAGCGTTGATGAATTAACAACTGAAAAAGCATAATTCTCCCTAAAAATTTAAAATTCTTATTATTTTTTATATCTTTAATCACTCTAAGTATAGTGAATGACAAAAGCTAACGGTTACTTATTTATCTTTTATTTTGCAATAACTACCTTTTTGTTAGCTAGTTGTGGTGAAAAAACCGAAGATGATGCCAGCAAACAAGAAGTACTTGAATCGGTTAAAGATTATCAAGAAATTATGCAACGCGGCTACCTGAAAGTTCTTGCAGAAAACAGTTCAACCTCCTATTTTATTTACAAAGGTGAAAAAATGGGGTTTGAATACGAGATTTTGCGTGAATTTGCTAAAGAAATGGGGTTGGAATTGGAAGTTGAAATTGTTGCAAATCTTGACAATTTAATACCAATGGTAAACAACCATGAAGGCGACATCATTGCATGTAATTATACCGTAACCAGAGAACGAACTAAGGAAATTAATTTTTCAACTCCATATTTGCAAACACCTCAAATATTGGTTCAAAAAAAACCTGATGGCTGGGAAAAAATGACCGAAGAAGAAATTAAGAAAAAGTTAATTACTTCGCCCACTAGTTTAGCCAAAAAACACATCAATGTTTGGGAAAATTCAAGCTATTACAAACGTTTATTACACCTGCAAGAAGAAATTGGTGATACTATTTATATCAATCCGGTTAACGGTTTAACAGGTAGCGAAGAGTTGATTGAACAAGTATCTTTAGGAATTATTGATTACACCATTGCTGAACAAAATATAGGTTTAGTCAATGCGCGTTTTTATGACAACATTGATGTTTCTACCGAGATTTCCGTAAAACAAAACATTGCCTTTGGTTTAAGAAAATCTAGCGATTTGTTAAAAATAAAATTGAACAAATGGCTAAAAAACTTCCTAACTTCGTCTAAATACAAATACATTTATCGTAAATATTTCTTAATTGGTGTTCCGGGCATGGATCCAAATGACACGTTTAGTTCTATAGGAAAAGGTGAAATTTCTCCTTACGACCAATTTTTTAAAGCAGCAGGAAAAAAATACAATGTAGATTGGCAGTTATTGGCTGCTATTGCTTATCATGAAAGTAGATTCAACGCCTCAATTGAAGGGTTTGGTGGTGCTTATAGTATGTTGCAATTTATGCCAAATACTGGTCCTAAATATGGCGTTTATCCCGATTCTCCTCCAGAAGTACAAATTTATGGTGGAATGAAAAAATTGGCTGCTGATTTTAGTTATTACAAAGATATCAAGGACAATGAGCAAAAAATTAAACTCATATTAGCAACCTATAATGCTGGAAGAGGTCACATTGATGATGCCGTTCGATTGGCTGAAAAATATGGCTTAGACCCACAAAAATGGGATGACAATGTTGGAAAAATGGTAATTAACCTTTCAAAACAAGAATTTTACCGCGATGAAGTAGTAAAAAGCGGTGCCATGAAAGGTGAATTTACAAGTAAATACGTAGATAAAGTATACAAACGCTACAAAGAGTGGAAATCAACTTTTAAGTAAAAATTGATACAATGAAAGAATTAATTGTCATTGGTGGACCTACAGCCAGTGGAAAAACAGCGTTGAGTATTGCTTTGGCAAAAAAATGGAACACGGTTATTATTTCCGCTGATTCTCGTCAGTTTTACAAAGAAATGACCATTGGTACTGCCAAACCAACGGCAGATGAAATGGAAAATATTCCCCATTATTTTATTAACAGCCATTCCATCACCGATGAAGTTAATGCAGCACGTTTTGCCAATGAAGCTTCTGAATTATTATCAACTTTATTCCAACAACACGAAAAAATAATTTTAGTTGGCGGCTCTGGTATGTTCATCGATGCTTTGTGTTTTGGGTTAGACGATATTCCGCACGATAGTCAACAACAGCAACAATTAGAAAAAGAATTGGAGCTTTACGGACTTGCACCCTTGTTAGAAGAATTGCAAGAAAAAGATCCTGATTTTTACAATCAAGTGGATAAAAGTAATCCTGTTCGTATAATCAGAGCATTGGAAGTAATTAGAGCTACCAATCGCCCATTCTCATCATTTCGGAAAGGCGAAAAAAAACAGCACGATTTTTCAATTCGCTATTTTGTGATGAATGTTCCGCGAGAAATCTTGTATGATCGTATCAATCGTCGAGTGGATGTAATGGTAGAAAATGGATTGGAACAAGAAGCTAAAAACCTTGTTGCCCACAAGCATCTAAAACCATTGGCAACAGTTGGTTACAGTGAATGGTTTCGGTATTTGGAGGGAGAGTTTGACCGTTCAACGTGTATTGAATTAATCAAACAAAATTCTAGAAGATATGCCAAACGACAAGTTACTTGGTTTAAAAGAAACCCAGATGCCATTTGGATTCCGTATGGAACCAGCGCTGAAATGACACAATTTGTGCTTGATTCTATTTAATTTGAAGTGGTGCTTTCTTCTGCTTCTTTGAGTAAACGGTAAACTGTTGTCTGACCAATTTCTAATTTATCGGCAACCATTTTTGTACTATCATTGAAACGTTTCATAAAATGTTTGACAATTGCAATTTCGTATTCTCGCATCGTTAAATCACGTTGAAGTATTTCGGATAAAAACTCTTGCGGTTGAATTGTTAAATCACTTGCATGAATCTCATTGGTATCCGACATTACCACACTTAATTCAACAACCGATTTCAGCTCTCGAATATTTCCAGGCCACGAATAAGCCATTAATTTTGAACGTGCATCATCACTTATTTTTTTAGGTGCAAAGTTATTTTCCTTACAAAAGTCACCAATAAATTGCTTTGCCAACATCAACACATCGTTGCCACGTTCACGCAATGGCGGCAAATGAATTGGTAAACCAAACAAACGATAATACAAATCTTCTCTAAAATTTCCAGCTTTTACTTCTTGAAGCAAATCCCTGTTGGTTGCTACAATTATGCGGCAATCAATTTTAATAAGTTCATTTCCACCGATACGTGTAATTTCTCTTTCTTGCAATGCTCTGAGTAATTTTGCTTGAAAATGAATGTCCATCTCCCCTATTTCATCCAAAAACAAAGTACCACCATTGGCTTGTTCAAACTTTCCTATGCGTCTATTTTGAGCACCTGTAAAAGCACCTTTTTCATTTCCAAACAATTCACTTTCAATCAAATCTTCAGGGATGGCAGCCATGTTGATGGGAACAAAAGGCTTGTTTTTGCGATCAGAATTGTAGTGTATCGCTTTGGCAACCACTTCTTTACCCGTACCAGTTTCACCAGTTATGCAAACTGTTATTGTATTGTTGATGGCTTTGCTCACCATGCGATGAACATTTTTGATGGGTTCACATTGTCCGGTTATGGTATTTTGAAAATCGTATTTTTTTTCAACTTCTGTTTGAAGTAGCTGAATTTGCTCTTTCAATCCCATATTTCCTTTAATATGGTTGATAGAATTCAGAATTCTACTTTTTATATCTTCCGATTTAACAATGTAATCATACGCCCCCAATTTCAACAATTCAATGGCCACAGAAATATCACTTTGTTCAGAAACAACAATTACTTCGGTAGATGGGCTCACCTTTTTAATCAATGGCAATAATTGATCGCCGGTTGTGTCACCCAAACGATAATCCAAAGTAATCACTTTCACTTTTGGAGTAAGGTTTTTCAACATTTCTTCACCAGAGAAAAAAGATTTCACTTCAAAATCGGGATTTAATGAAATTGTATGCACAAGTAATTTATTGTACCATTCATTATCTTCTACCACATATATCAGAAAATCGTTATTGTTCATTGATTACAAATTAGGATAATGTTGAAATTTCAGTATTAATGGCATCTAACACCAATTCAATTTCTTTATTTAATGCTTTTATCGTTTCTTTTAAATGAAAAGTTTGTTGACTATTTCTTGCACTTTGCTCTATTTCTTTGAGGATTTTATGCAAGTTATTGGCTCCAATATGTCGACAAGGAGAAGCAATTTTATGTGCTTCATTGGCCAATAATTCCCAATCATTTTTTGCAAAAGCCGCTTTAATAACTTGTTGTGAATTGGTTGTAGAAACTACAAATGTTTGTAGCATATCGATGTAGAAGTTTTTATCCGACCCACTTAGTGACTTTAAATTCGAGAAATCTACAACATTATTAACCATTTGGGATTTTTCTTTTTTATCTGTATCAAATATACGAACGATTTCATCAATTAACTGTTCTTCATTAAATGGTTTTGGTAGAAATCCGTCCACTTTGTCAATAATATCACTTATTTCACTGTCTGCCGCTGTTAACAAAATTACTTTTACCTTACTTTTTTGCTTGTCTTCTAAATTTCTTATTGCACGTATGGTTTCCAGTCCATCCATAACAGGCATTTTAGCGTCCAACAAAATTAAATCTATCGGTTTAGACAATAAAATATCCAATGCTTCTTTCCCATTTTCAACCTCATTGATTTCTAATAAAAAGGGAGATAGCATTGCATTCACCAATTTTCGGTTGTAAACTTCATCATCTACAATCAACACCGATGAACAAGGTATGTTATTTACTTCTGTCATCTTTTTTTGAGGCTTAAAGGTGCGTTCTAACACAATTTCCACTTGCACTGTTGTACCTTTTCCTAATTCACTGTTGATGAGAATTGAGCCATTGAAAAGTTCAACAATTTTCTTAGTTATGGCAAGCCCTAAACCTGTTCCCACTTCATTAGATGTTCGTACTTCACTAAACTGTTCAAACTCTGAAAAAGCTTTATCCAATGCATCTTTCGACATTCCTACACCTGTGTCTTGCACAATAAATTGCAAGGTATCTTTAGAATTTTCAGATTTAACTACGTTAACTTTTAAAGTAACCGAACCAACTTCTGTATATTTAATTGCATTTCCAACTAAGTTGATTAATATTTGCCTTAATCGGTATTCATCTCCCATATAAAAATTGGATGATTGGGGATCAATTTCAATATTAACCTTAACATCTTTTCCTAATTGCAAACTACTGGTATAATCGGTTATTTCATTTACCAAGCCGTTAAAACAAAATGGATAATAATTCAATTTTAGTTTATCATTGTTTAATTTGGATAGGTCCAAAATATCATTGACCAAATACGTTAAATGTTTGGATGATTTTTGAATCAACGTCACAAATTCTTGTTGGTCGGTGCGTAAATTGTGTTTAGACAATTGTTCAGCAAATCCCGCAATGGCGTGCATTGGTGTTCTAATTTCATGGCTGATAGAAGAAACCAACCGTTCTCTTGTTGAAATCAATCGTTGTTTTTCACTTGCCGAAAGCCGTAATGCCTTTTCATACTGGCGATTTTTTTGCACATAACTCTTTATAAAATAACTAATTAAAAAGATTAAAACAGCAACAAATGCACTAAAAACACCCACAACGGCTGCTGTTTTTTTACTTTCAGAGGTAGCGTAATGTGTTGCTTTAGCCAATTTATTTCTTTCCTTTAGCTCTAAATTATCCACAATAGCTGAAATGCGTGCATTTAACAAATTATCCATAGAAATAAGCTTCAACTGATTGGATTTTATTTCATTTTCAATGGTTAACTCTTCTTGACTTACATTTTCTATCCCCGAATAAATTTTTTCAATTGAAAGATGAGCATTTTTATTCACCTCTTTTGATAGGTTGCGTTCCAATATTTTAGCTTCTTTTCGCTTGAGTTGGATTAGTGAGTCTAATGCTTTCGATTTTTTGCCATTGTTTCTTTTATTAGCACGTTCTAGCTTTTGCTGCAATTTTAATTCTTCTTGTTTAATTTCTTCTAACCTTTTTTTATTCTCGGTTAAATATTCAAAATTAATTTGCTCCAACGATTCATTATTTTTTTTCAATTCAAGTTGCATAATCTTTAATTGATTATTAGTGCTTGTATTGTCATAATTTTCAATATTTTTCAATACTTTCCACAATGCAGTTTGTACACGATAAGGGTCTTCTGCAAACATAATTCCATCCAACACAATTAACCGATTAGTGATTAAAGTATCCAATAAAATATGTTCTGCATTCTTTTTAGAATCGGATGAGGCTAATTCTTTCATTATTTTTTCGCGTTTAAACGAAAATGCTTCATAATAAACATCATCTCCAGTTAAACTATGCGTTTTGGCAATATTTGACAACTCAGCCAATTCATTTCTAATCATTTGAATTTTATTCAGTTGTGCATCTGGCTGCATCGACTGGTTGATGTTATTTAGCAAAAAAGAGTAGCGAAAATAGGCTGCAGTACCAGTAGCCAACACAACAATCAACACCAAAAGCATTAGTGCCGTTATTTTATATTCAAATTTGAATCGCTTTATTTTGTTTATCATCCACCTCTGTTTAACAACTAAAATTATAAAATTAATCAAGAATAAAAACTATTTTTTTTTATCTAACCAAACTTTTTTATATTTGTTTCAGCTACTTACAAGAAAGACTTTTAGACATTTATGCAAACACTCCATTCAAATATAATAGTCCAAGATGCTGTTGCACCTTATTATCTATCTTATAAAAGTGATGGTATTATGTACATTCACGTATCTTCGGAAGTGGAAGAAAGTGTTCCAATTGCAATGAAAATGGTTGAAAAACTGAGTGAAATGACCAACCGTAAAAAAGTTCCTCTTCTTTTTAATTTTGATGAATTTGCATTACCAGGAAAAGCCAACCGTGAATTTTGGTCTAAAAAAGAAGCTTGCCCCTACTCTTTAGCCGATGCTTTTATTGTTAACTCAGACGCAAAACGTATTATTGCCAACTTTTATCTTAAAATAAATAAACCCGAACGACCAACCAAAATGTTTCCAGACGAAGAAAGTGCTTTGGAATGGTTGAAAACGTTTTTATAACCTTACAAATTACACATTAAACAGCAACATTATGCTCTCTCAACGCATCGTTTAATGAAGTTTTTAAATCTGTAGAGGCTTTTCGCTTACCGATAATTAATGCACACGGCACTTGAAATTCACCTGCTGGAAATTTTTTGGTATAAGAACCCGGAATTACAACGCTTCTTTCTGGAACGTATCCTTTAATTTCAACCGGATCATCGCCTGTTACATCAATAATTTTTGTGGATTTTGTAAGCACCACATTGGCTCCCAACACTGCTTCTTTACCAACACGAACGCCTTCAACAACTATGCAACGTGAACCAATAAAAGCATTATCTTCAATGATTACAGGAGCTGCTTGCAAAGGTTCCAATACACCTCCAATTCCAACTCCACCCGATAAGTGAACGTTTTTACCAATTTGTGCACATGAACCAACTGTTGCCCACGTGTCAACCATTGTTCCAGAGTCTACATAAGCACCAATGTTAACATACGAAGGCATCATAATAACGCCTGGAGCAACGTACGCACCATAACGCGCAATTGCATGTGGCACAACGCGCACACCCAATTCGGCATAATTGCGTTTCAAAGCCATTTTATCATGAAATTCAAACGGACCAACTTCAATGGTTTCCATCTTACGAATAGGAAAATACATCACAACCGCTTTTTTCACCCACTCGTTTACTTGCCACTCTCCATTTTCCAATGGTTCGGCAACCCTTAAAACGCCTTTGTCGATGTCTTCAATTACTTGATTGATTGCTTGTATTGTTTCTGAATTGTTTAACAACTCACGATTTTCCCATGCCGCTTCTATGATAGATCTCATTTGAATTTGAATTAAATTTTGAGCAAAAATAAGAAAACCAACCCAAAATGCATGTTATTTTTCTTCTTTCGGAATAACAAATGCTTTAAATCTTAACTTTTCGGTTTTTTTCTTGGTATTTGTTTGAAGCAACACGGTTCTATCTTGCTGATAATACTTCGCATGCGTGTCAAACGTTAACTTTAACGAATAGGTTTCTTGGGGTAAAATAGGTTTGTTGGGCAGTTCTACTTTTGTGCACGAACATGCAACTTTATATTCCGACAACAACAAAGGTTGATTGCCTACATTGGTGATTTTATAATAATGTGTTAGTAATTCTCCTTCTTTAGCATCTGGAAAAACATGTAATGCTTTGTCCACCTTCATTACAGGCTGAGCTTGTATATGCAAGGCAACAAACAAAAGTATCAGCAAAAAAAATTGTTTCATACAGTAAATATAATAAAAAAAGCTACCCAATTGGATAGCTTTTCTATGAATTTTATCTATTGATTAGTTTGCTGGTGCTCCTGAAGTATTAACTGGAGTTGCGCTTTCTGGACGCGGACCAACTTCACCTTTAATTCTTAAGATTTTTGTAGGTTCATCAACAGCATTTGAAGTGATAGTTACACTTTTGTTGATTACACCTGGGCGTTTAGTGTCGTATTTAACTTTGATAACACCTGTTTTTCCTGGGTTAATTGGTTCTTTTGGCCATTCAGGAACTGTACATCCACAAGATCCTTTAGCGTTTGAAATAATCAAAGGTGCATTACCTGTGTTTTTGAATTCAAATGAGCAAGAACCATCTGCTCCGTATTTAATATTACCGTAATCGTGTGTGTCTTTTTTGAACTCGATTTTTGGACCAGCTGTTACTTCTTGAGCAACTGCTGTTTTTGCAGAAAATGCAGCTACTGCTGTCAATGCAATTGAGAATAATAACTTTTTCATGTTTTTTCGTTTTTAATTTAGTTTTACACTACCAAAGATAGTACCTATTTTGTTTTAGCTTCTTTTTTTAACAGCGATTTAACAGCTAATTTAATTTTCTGTTAACGCTTCAATTATCCAATTCTACGAATATCCGCACCGATATTATTCAATCGGTATTCAATATTTTGATACCCTCTATCTATTTGCTCAATGTTGTGAATGACACTTTTACCTTCGGCAGAAAGAGCGGCGATTAACAAAGAAACTCCTGCACGAATATCAGGTGAAGTCATCGAAATACCTTTTAAAGCATGCTTGCGTTCCAACCCAATCACTGTTGCTCTGTGTGGGTCACAAAGAATAATTTGAGCACCCATGTCAATTAATTTGTCAACGAAGAACAAACGTGATTCAAACATTTTTTGGTGAATCAACACGCTTCCTTTGGCTTGGGTTGCCACTACTAAAATAATGGAAAGCAAATCGGGGGTAAATCCAGGCCATGGAGCATCGGCAATTGTTAAAATTGAACCATCAATAAACGTATCAATTTCATAAATATCCTGAGCCGGAATAAAAATATCGTCGCCTCTACGCTCCAATTGAATTCCTAATTTTCTAAAAACATTAGGAATGATTCCTAAATTGTCCCAACTTACATCTTTAATAGTAATTTCAGACTTTGTCATGGCAGCCAATCCAATGAAACTACCAATTTCAATCATATCTGGTAAAATACGGTGATAGCAACCACCCAATTCTTTCACTCCCTCAATGTGCAACATATTGGAACCAATTCCTGAAATTTTTGCACCCATCAAGTTTAACATTTTACACAACTGTTGCAAATAAGGCTCACAAGCAGCATTGTAAATAGTCGTTTTTCCTTCAGCCATCACAGCCGCCATCACAACGTTTGCTGTACCAGTTACCGAAGCTTCGTCCAAGTGAATGTATGTTCCTTTTAATTTTTTAGCTTCTACCGAATAAAAATGCTCTCCTGCATCGTAGTTAAACTTTGCCCCAAGCATTGCAAACCCTTCAAAGTGGGTATCTAAACGACGACGACCAATTTTATCGCCTCCTGGTTTGGGGATAAATCCTTGACCAAAACGTGCCAACAATGGACCAACAATCATAATTGATCCACGCAAAGAACTTGCTCTGTTTTTAAAATCTTCCGACTTTAAATAGTCTAAATCAATATTTTTTGCTTGAAAAATAAACGTTCCAGTTTCTACTTTTTCCACTTTCACACCCATTGCTTGCAACAAATTGATTAATTTATTGACATCCACAATATCTGGAATATTAGAAATGGTAACTTTTTCAGCTGTTAGTAAAGGTGCACATAAAACTTGCAATGCTTCGTTTTTTGCTCCTTGTGGAATTAATTCTCCTTTAAGTGGTTTTCCTCCGTAGATTTCAAAAGAAGCCATAGGCTATTATTTTTTAAATTTCTTCTTGTTATTGTTCTTTTTCTTATTTTTCGAATGGTTTTTATTGGAATTCCCACCGATTTGACGCAACAACGAATTAGTGCTTACCAATTCTTCATCTGGATTATCCAATGTTAATTCACCTTTCGACAATTCTTTTAATTGATTAGCAATCACATGGTTTTCAACCGCATTGTTGTTGTAGGCCAAGTATTGGTACTTCATGAAATTAGACATTGTATTCTTCAAATATTCTTTTTCATCTGCATTCGCAATGTCTTTAGAAGATTCTAAAATACTCTGTGTATATTTCCCGTAATGACCATAACGAATTTTACTTTTTGGATAGGCCATTAATTGCGGTTTTTCTTGCAACGATTCTTGCGTTGGAATTTCATACGGCGAGTCAACATCTAATTTGAATTCAGACATCACAAACAAATGTGTCCACAATTTATGACGGTAATCGTCCACATCTCTCAATTGCGGGTTCAACTGTCCCATCACTTCAATGATTGCTTGTGCTGCACGATTACGTTCCTCGCGATTTTCAATTTCCATCGCGTGTTTAATCATATTTTGAACGTTTCTACCGTATTCCGGCAACAACATTTGTTCTCTCGTTGTATTGTATTCCATTGATTGCAGAAAATTATTTTAAACGATTTGCCAATGCATTGTCGTACATTTCTTTCGCCTCGTTGATAAATCCAAGGTGTTCACCATCCACTACCATTTTACCTTTGGTAACGTGACCCAACAATGTTGAAGGTACATCAATTGTAGCCAAATACTCGATGAATTCATCTTCTTTATCCTCGCTAACCGAAACAACAACTCTACTTTGTGCTTCACCAAACAAGAATGCATCCAAACGCACTTCGCCATCTGCTTCGATGTCAAATCCTAATCCACGTGGGAAAGACATTTCTGCCAAAGTGATGAACAAACCACCATCCGAAACATCGTGTGCTGCGTTGATAAGCTCACTTTGAATTAAATCTTTTACAACTTCTTGCACTGCAAACTCTTTTTCTAAATCAAAATATGGAGCTGGAGAAGCTTTGATACCATGGTAAGAATACAAATATTCTGAAGAAGCGATATCGTTTACAGATTCACCTAACAAGAAAATTAAGTCGCCTTTTTTCTTAAAGTCAAGTGTCATCATTTTGTTTTTATCTTCCAAAACTCCTAACATACCAATAGTTGGTGTTGGGAAAACAGGCTCTTCTACTCCATTAATTACCGATTGGTTGTAGAACGAAACGTTACCACCTGTCACCGGTGTTTGGAATTTAGTACAAGCAGCTGCCATTCCTTTGATTGCACCAACAAATTGCCAGTAAGACTCTGGGTTGTATGGATTTCCAAAGTTCAAACAGTTGGTAATTGCACTTGGCACACCACCCGAACAAACTACGTTTCTTGCAGATTCTGAAACGGCAATCATCGTACCTACTTCAGGATCAGCTTTTACATAGCGTGAATTACAATCCACCACCATTGCAAGTGCTTTGTCGGTTCCTTTAATATTTACTACACCTGCATCCGAAGGACGATTGGTTGTCATATTTTTTGTTCCAACCATTGAATCGTATTGTTCATACACCCAACGTTTTGAACAAATGTTTGGATGTTGCAACAAGAAATCGGCAACTTCTTTTAAGTTTTCTGGCTCTTTTACCGAATCAATGTTGAATTTTTTGTATTCTTGGTAATAAGCAGGTTCTTTATACTCACGCTCGTATTGCGGCGCTCCACCACCCAACACCAATGATTCTGCAGGAACATCTCCTACCAATTCACCGTGCATGTAGTAACGAATTCTACCAGTATCTGTAACCACCCCAATTTCTTCGGCGTGCAAATCCCACTTATCAAAAATATCTTTTACTACTTGTTCTTTTCCTTTGTGCACAACCACCAACATACGCTCTTGTGATTCTGACAACAAGATTTCGTATGGCAACATGTTATCTTGGCGCGTAGGCACTTTATCCAAATGGATTTCCATACCAACACCACCTCCAGCACTCATTTCACATGTTGAACAAGTAATACCTGCTGCTCCCATGTCTTGCATCCCCACAATTGCATCGGTATTAGCCAATTCCATAGTTGCTTCCAACAACAATTTCTCCATGAATGGGTCACCAACTTGAACAGAAGGTAAATCTTGTGCCGATTCTTCTGTAATATCTTTAGAAGCAAATGCTGCCCCCGCAATTCCGTCTTTTCCTGTTGCAGAACCAACAATAAACACAGGGTTACCCGGTCCTTTTGCTTTTGCAGAAATGATTTTTTTAGAATCCAAAATACCTGCAGAGAATGCATTTACTAACGGATTGGTGTTATACGAATCATCAAAAAACACTTCACCTCCTACAGTTGGAATACCAAAAGCATTTCCATAATCGCCAATACCTTTTACAACACCTCTAACCAACCATTTTGTGCGGTCTCTGTCAATGTTTCCAAAACGCAATGAGTTTAATTGTGCAACTGGGCGCGCACCCATTGTAAAAATATCTCGGTTGATACCACCAACACCTGTTGCAGCACCTTGATAAGGTTCCAAAGCACTTGGGTGATTGTGTGATTCTATTTTAAATGCACAACCCAAACCACCACCGATATCTACTAATCCAGCATTTTCCTCACCGGCTTTTACCAACATGTGTGGACCATCTTTTGGTAGTTTTTTCAACCAAAGAATAGAGTTTTTATACGAACAGTGTTCAGACCACATAACAGAATAAATTGCTGTTTCTGTGAAATTAGGTGTTCTTCCTAAAATCTCTTTGATCATTTCAAATTCGTCTTGGCGCAATCCTAATTCTACCGCCTGCTCTACTGTTGCTATTTGTTGTGATGTTTTTTCCATAATTTTAAAACGAGTTACAAAGTTAACTATTTTTTTGAGTTTACAGTTGACCATTTTTTTATTTTTAAACAATGAATTGTGGGGTATTTGCCGATTTAAAACAATCATTCTCTTCTTGTTTTTATACCAATCAGTTATTTTCTCCATTCCTTTTTCGTATATTTGTGCTTCCCAACAATTTCAATTAAGCGATAATAAACAAAGAAGTACAGTACCATTTAGGATGCTGTGCTCAAACGTGTCATCAATTAATTGATTTATAATGGCTTTTTTAGAATCGCATCCCCACTCTGTGGTTGAATTGTTTAACGCAAATACGGCAACACGACTGCATTTGCCCTATGTGTCTGACGGAATTAGCGCCGGGTTCCCCTCTCCTGCATTGGATTTTATTGACCTCACCATTGATTTAAACAAGCACCTCATCAAACATCCTACAGCCACTTTTTATGGACGTGTTAAAGGGGTATCGCTCAAAAATGCGGGCATTGGTGATGGCGACTTGTTAATCATCGATCGGAGTTTGGAGCCTGCCAATGGAAAAATAGCGGTGTGCTACATCGATGGAGAATTTACCGCAAAACGCATTCGCCTTGCAAAAAATGAACTTTGGCTCGTTCCCGAAAACGAAAATTACCAACCCATTCGCATTACCGAAGACACAAATTTTCTGATTTGGGGAATTGTTACCCATGTTATAAAAGACCTTTGATATGTTTGCTCTGATTGACTGCAATAATTTTTACGCTTCGTGCGAACGTGTTTTTCGACCTGATTTGAACGGAAAACCCATTGTTGTTTTATCGAACAACGACGGCTGTGTTATTGCCCGAAGCAACGAAGCAAAAGCACTTGGTATTCCGATGGGAGCCGCCGCATTTGAATACGAAAACATGTTTAAGCATCACCATGTGCACGTTTTTTCTACCAATTTTGCGTTGTATGGCGACATGTCAAACCGCGTGATGACCATTCTCTCCGATTACTCACCCGAAATGGAAATTTACAGCATCGATGAATGTTTTTTGAAATTGCACGGATTTGATACGTATTTCAACCTCAACGATTACGGGTTGAACATGCGAAAAAAAGTTGGTAAATGGACAGGAATCCCCATCAGTGTTGGCATTGCCCCCACCAAAGCACTTGCTAAAGCTGCCAACCGAATTGCGAAAAAATTTCCAGAGCGCACCAATGGCGTTTATGTTATAGACAGCGAGGAAAAACGCATCAAAGCGTTGAAATGGTTGAAAATTGAAGATGTTTGGGGCATTGGTCGACAGCACGCTAAACGCCTTATTGCACAACAGGTAACAAGCGCCTATGATTTTACGCAACTCCCCGATAGTTGGGTCAGAAAAACAATGGCTATTGTTGGTTTGCGCCTCAAACACGATTTGCAAGGCATTCCCACGTTCAACCTGGAAGAAGTGCAACCTAAAAAAAGCATTGCCACCACTCGCAGCTTTGAAACCAATTATACCGAATTCAACCAATTAAAAGAACGAATTACAACTTTTGCGGTTGCCTGTGCCGAGAAATTGCGACAACAACAATCGTGTTGCAACGCACTCTTAGTATTTATCCACACCAACGGACACCGCAAAGATTTACCACAATACAGCCGCAACATTGTGCTTCAACTTCCCTTCCCAACCAATTCCAGCATAGAATTAGCAACGTTTGCAACCCAAGCTTTACAACGCATTTTTAAACCTGGGTATCGCTACAAAAAAGCTGGTGTAATTGTGCAGGATTTAACACCCGAAACACTGTTACAAACCACGTTATTTGAACGTAGAAACGAGCGCCATATTCCACTCATGCAAGTCGTTGACAAAATCAACACCACTTATGGGCAACAAAAAATACGGTTGGCTTCGCAAGATCAAAAAAGAGTGTGGAAAATGAAACAACAACAGCTCTCACCGCGTTATACAACCAAGTTAACCGATATTATCACCATAAATGTATAGTTATGTGAAAAGCGCCTTAAATGCCAAAATTGAAACCTTGCACGAAAAACCGAGATTTAAAAAAGGACGAAGATTTGAATACTTTTTGTACTAGGACTGTTGTTAGCTGCTGTACAATTTACGGTTTGATTCGTACAATTTTATTCTTTTTAATTACAGCAATTTCACTATTATTTTTTTTCTTGAATTCAAGCATTTTCTCATAAGCTTTCTCAAGACCTTTGACGATTTTATTTCGTCTTTCAGATTTAGCTTCTTTTGTCATGATAAGATTTTAATTCATTATATTTTTTTTGATTATAAATCACAATATCTTCATCAAGATATTTTTCTGCAATTAAGTCATGATGCCCTTCAGAATTATCAAATATAAAAACTTGATTTACAATATTCAAATAAATATTAAAAAGATTATTAATACCATTCAAATATCTTCTTTCAATTACATCTTTAGGAATATTGTGTCCCCCTTCTTTCACTCTAATTTCTACTCTTTCTTTAGCTAAATCCACATTTTTAAGCCAAAAAAATAATAGAGTAATGTTATATCCGCAAGAACTAGCTTTCAGTATTTTTTGTTTATAAGTTTTAGTTGCAAGTGTTGTTTCAAAAGCGAAAATCTCATCATGTTTAAATAATTCATCAATTCTACTTAACATAATTCTTCCTGCTTCAAATGAAACACTTTCTGGTTGGAAAGGCGATAGTCCTTTAGCAATTTCATCAGCGTTTACAAATTCCTTACAGTCTAAAATTTCAGGTAAAATGGTAAAAGATGCTGTTGTTTTCCCAGCGCCATTACAACCTGCAATAATGTAAAGATTTTTTTCTTTCATAAATACAAATTTATGATTTTATTCTTGAAGCGGTAAATTTTATTTTGGTTACTAGGTTGGGTGTATTGCAGCCAACGAACTTATGAGTCGCATTCACAATACAAAAAAACGAATGCCCGTGATTATTGCTCCTGAAAATGAACAAGATTGGCTCCAAGGTATGCCGTTAGCTTTACAAAACAGCCGAATTATTGCAACAGCGATTTAAGTGCAAATGTTTAACTTTGTGCACGCATAACAATTTGGCGTTTAAACAAATTAAATGATATAGAAAGCTTTCTTCTACTTATGAATCCTTGCTATGTAACATTTAATTAAAAAACAAAATGACAAAAACAAATGTATTGATTGCAGGATTTATTAGCGCAATCATGGCCGCATGTGGCACAGCTAAAGTAGCAGAAACTAAAACAATGTATGTTAGCGCAACAACTCAACCTTGTTCAGCAGGCGTTATGGAAAAGGAATGCTTGCAAGTAAAATGGGACAAAAACCAAGCGTCTTGGGAAAATTTCTACAACGAAATTGAAGGTTTTACTTATGAGGCTGGTAACGAGTATGAATTATTGGTAAAAGAATCAAAAGTTGCCAATCCTCCAGCAGATGCTTCCAGTTTGAAATACACGTTGACAAAAATTGTGAGCAAAAACAAAGTTGCAACTGCAAAAAAACCATATACTTCATCGCATGTGTTTACAGCACAATTTGATGGCATTCAATTTCACAAATGCATGGGATTAACTTCACTTTGTCCAGAAGAATGTGGACACTCTGGAAACATGGCCGTTTTTACTGTAAAATCCTACCAAGAGTTTGTTGTTAACGGACAAGGAGGAACAGAAAAATTAGAAACATACCGTGTTTTGATTAGTGATTTCCACAAAAAGGATTTAAACCAGCCCTATGTTGCACCAATTAAAAGTTTAAAACCAGGCGATATCGTTACAATTGCTGTTGATTATGTGTATGACACAACTAAATCAACCGTTCAAACAGTAGAAAACATCCTCAGCATTACTAAAAAATAAGTGGATTTTTAAGACACAAAAAAAGCTGACTTTCAACAAGTCAGCTTTTTTAATGCGTTGCCATTTAGCTTAAAAACATCTTTTGATACTTTTGAAATCTACCAATTCAATAGCAGGTGCTAAATAGCCATCTTTTACAGGTTCGTTTTTCATCAAATCCGTGCTTAAGTATTTTTTATTGCTATCGCTGAAAATAGTAACAACTACAGCATCATCGCCCAATTCATTTTGAAGTTTAACAGCTCCAATGAAATTTGCCCCAGAAGAAATACCAACAGCCAATCCTAATTTTTTAGATAACTGTTGTGCTACAAGAATGGCATCTCCATCCGATGCTTGCACAATGCTATCCAATTTATCCAATTCAACAATAGAAGGAATAAACTCATCCGAAATACCTTGAATGCGGTGGTGGCCAACTTTTTTACCTGCTGTTAATACAGGCGACTCTGCTGGTTCCAACGGATGAACTTTAATTGCTGGATCTTGTTTTTTTAAGAAGCTACCCACTCCCATCACTGTTCCTCCAGTTCCAACACCTGCCACAAAAGCCGCTGGTTTTTTGCCGATGCTTTCTAATTGCATCCAAATTTCTTTGGCTGTTGTTGCCTCGTGTGCCTCACAGTTATATTTATTTTCAAACTGCTTCGGAAGAAAAATATTCTCATCCAAAACAGCCATTTTTTGTGACAATTCAATGCTTCCAACAAATCCCCCCTCTTCTTTAGAAATTTCAATGATTTCGGCACCTAAACTTGAAATAATATCCTTGCGTTCTTGGCTCATCCAATTGGGCATAATAATTTTTACATCGTGCCCCAATGATTTTCCAATTGCACTAAAAGCAATCCCCGTGTTTCCACTTGTTGCTTCAACTATAACATTGGATGGTTGAATAGCTCCTTGCTCATAGGCTTTTTGCATAACATAAAGCGCCATTCTATCTTTGATACTTCCTGTCAAGTTATAATGCTCGCATTTCGCATAAATCTTTCTTGCTTTCCCTTGATACAAATAAGAAATTTCTAACATTGGAGTATTTCCAACTAAATTCCATAATTGTTTAATTTTTTCTGCAATTTGTGGTGAAGTTTTCAACGATTCAGCAGTATCTGTTGTCATATATTTTTAAATTTTTATGGCGCAAAATTAGAGCAATTAAACTGAATTATAGAACTATTCTAATTTTAAATTTAGGACGTATTCTTGTAAAGCTATCCATCTTAAAAGCAGCTAAATCATTTTGTTTTATACATTTGCAAGCAATCCTATTTTTAGTATACAAAATGAAGAAAAAAGCGGTATTTAATTGGAGTGGCGGAAAAGATTCTGCATTAGCATTACAAACCATTTTAAACGACAATCAGTTAGAGGTAATTGCCTTGTTAACAACCATTAACGAAGACACGAAAACATCCTCCATTCACGCCATTCCAACTTCACTTTTAGAAAAACAAGCCGCTTGTATTGGAATTCCACTTTATATGGTACCACTAGCCAAGGATACAAAAACCTATGAGCAAGGCATGTTGGAAGCGGTTGAACATTTTAAGCAATTGGGAGTCACTCATTTTATTTTTGGCGATATTTTTTTGGCTGATGTAAAAAATTACCGTGAGTCGAAATTAAATCCACTTGGCATTGAGGTAGTGGAACCTTTGTGGGGAAAATCTTCAGAAGCTGTTTTTGCCGATTTTTTGAAATCTGGTATTAAAACCAAAATTATTGTGACACAAGCCGATAAATTGGATGCTTCTTTTATCGGGAAAGAAATAAATGAAGAACTTTTAACTCTACTTCCCTCAGGTATTGACCCTTGTGGAGAAAATGGCGAATACCACACTTTTTCATACGATGGTCCGTTGTTTAAAACACCAGTTGATTTTAACTTGAAAGAAACAAAATTCATCAACTATGAATTTAAAATGGACGATGGTACATTTAAAACCTTTGACTATTGGCAAGGAATTTTGGAATAAAAAAACACTTCTGCAACTCAATAAAGCGACAGAAGTGTCTTTTAGTAAGAAAAACTAGTGCATTCAAATCATTTGATCTGAATTTTTTCTAAATAACTATCCCCTTCTTTTTTAATAAAATAGAATCCGGGTTGCAAATCACGCACATCAATAGCTTGAGGGCTTGTTGCAATATCAATCACTTTTACAGTTTTTCCAGCCAAATCATTAATGGTATAAACACCCAACTTATCTGTTTTAATTGTTAATAATTCATCGGCAGGGTTTGGATACGCATCAAAAGCAGTATTTTTTTCTATTTCTGCAATACCAGCAGTGGATACACAATGAAATAGGTATTCATTGCGAGAATGGTATTGGTAATATTGCCCAGAAGAATTCCAAGACGAATAATAATCAAAAGCTGTTAGTGCATCATTAGCATCATATTCTTGTGTGTATTTATAGACATTATCCCATGCTGAACCATTCCACGATTTAAAACTGAACTCTGTCATTAAATTGGATGCATTATAAGTATAATCTACAAGCGACGAATTCATCCATACACTACCAACTAGATCCCACCATTGATAAAGTTGTGATAATTGCATGTGGTTTGAATTATATGTTACGGCATATTTAGAACTTAATTCCCAAGTACTTGAACTAGTATTCCAATTTGAATAAACAGTTTGAACATTATCGTTGTTAGCATCATAACTGTAATCACTTTTATTCGAATTATCCCAAGTATTAGTAGATGAGTTCCAAATTTGATATAAATAATTTGAAACTAAATTAGAGGCATTATAGGAGTATAGCGTTCTATCACTGTTGTACCAAAAACTACCTATATTATCCCAATATTGAGTCAAATGTTGGGTCATGTTGTTGTTCATATCATAAGTCATATCTGATTTATAACCATTCATCCAACTACTACTAACGCCATCCCAACTTTGTGCTACATAAGAAATATTGTTATTATTCCCATCATAGGTATATAGGTAATTAGAGGTATTAACCCAATTAAGAATTAGATTGTCCCATATTTTTGAAATGTTTTGTGTAACCAAATTATTTGCATTAAAAGTATATGTATACATATAATTATTATTCCATGTATTGGTTCCTGAATCCCAAGATTGGTAGATTTCAGTAATTAAATTTCCATTAGCATCATAAGAATATAGGAATTTATACGCATTATCAAATGAATTTGTTCCTACATTCCAATTTTGATTAACTTGACTCGTCAAGTGACTATTAGCATCATAGACATAAATGGACCTACCTTTGATTTCCTTTATCTGTGTTCCAGATATAAACTCATAATAGTTTACAGTGTCGGATAGACAAACTTGTTGCGAAAGTGCATTCATCTCAATTCCCATCAAAATGATTGCGAATAAAATAATCTTTTTCATGATATTGAATTTTAGTGGTTTAGCAAAGTTACGTGAAATTACACCTAAATTATTCTTGTTTTTAAAAATAATTTCACACTTTTTCATCTTTAATTCATAATATCAATAAAATGAAAATAAATTATTAATATTATATTTATTGTTTTTCAATAAATTTTTATTATTATTGCATCAATATTCATTAAATAACAGCTATATGAAACTAAGTAACAACATCGTATTAATAGGACTTAAGATAATTGCATGGATTATTTTTGTTGGACTTTCAATTGAAGCGGGAGGAGTAATTGTCAATTTTATTTTCAGTATTTTCAAACCAACTGTTCTGCATTTATTGTATCAAAAGCTTGATATTAGTATAATCAAACAAAATAAACCATTGTTGTTTTATTTACTTTATTGTTTTTTAATTGCTGTTACCGTTTTAAAATCACTTTTATTTTACAATGTTATTATATTATTACGTCATCTTGATTTGCAAAAACCATTTGATCCATTTATTTCAAAGCAAATTATGCGATTAAGTTATTTTACTTTTTCTATTGGAATAATTAGTGAAATAGCACATCATCTTACAACTTTTGCTATAAAATACGGCAATGATGTTGCATATTTGAGTGCATATTGGGCAGAAAAAAACGCTTTTATTACAATGTCGGCTATCATCTACATTATTGCTGTTATTTTTAATAAGGGAGTAGAATTACAAAATGAAAATGATTTAACTGTATAAGACATGCCAATTATTGTAAATTTAGATGTAATGATGGCCAAACGAAAAATATCGTTGACCGAACTTTCAGAAAAAGTGGACCTTACACTTTCTAATCTTTCCATTCTAAAAACAGGAAAGGCAAAAGCGATACGTTTTTCAACTTTGGATGCAATTTGTAAAGCCTTGGATTGCCAGCCAAGCGATATTTTAGAATATGTTGCTGAATAAAAAAAGGTTGCCTTTCGACCACGAATGGTCGGAAGAAATTTCTTCCGACTTTTTTGTATTTATTAACCTTTAAATGTTGATATAAACAACTGATTATCAATAAAATAACTTGTTTTTAAGCTTTATTTTACTTATCTTTAATGCTGATAATCAATATATTATGTCAGTTTTTAAAGATCATAAAGTTGGAGTAAATGAGTTGCTTCAAGTTATACCTGAAAGCCTTTTGGCGAAATTATCCTCAACTACCAAGGTTGATCATTATGCTAAAGTTCTTCATGGACAAAAGTTGTTTTACTTGTTGATGTATGGTGTTATAGAAAATGATCGGTTAAGTCAACGTAGCTTAGAAGATACATTCAACGATCCATTTTTTAAACAGCTTTTTCATTTGAACGAAGATGAACGCGTGCGTAGAAGCTCAATATCAGAACGTTTATCTAAAATAGACCCTGATTATTTCAAACAAATTTATGATTGTATCTATGATCAGTTTTCGAGACATTACTCATCCAAAGACCAAGAGAAGTACAATCTCATTAGAGTGGATAGTACGATGGTATCAGATGTTACTGGTAAAATGGTGACTGGATTGGATAATAAATCTGGAAAAAAGACCACTAAGTATAGTGTTTCTTTTGACGGGTTATTGCCTTGTAGTCTTGAGGTTTTCACTGAATCAACTTATTTGAGCGAAGAGAATGCCTTGCCTCAAGCAATCTTGAATCATGTAAAAAAAGAAACTGATCACAACAATATTTACATTGTTGACAGAGGATTGCAATCGACTAGAACTATGCGTGATTTTGATAAAAACAAAATTGTCTTTGTAGCTAGAATGAAAGAGAATAGAAAGCATATTGAAAAAGAGAGCTTCATTCAAGATACTCAGAATCTAGATCTTGGAGAATCAATTCTTTTAAAAGATGCTAAAGTTCAGTTATTTACAGGAGTCCCTATACTTAACAAAAGAGGAAACAAGCATTACCGTGAAGAATTAATAGACAACGCATTTAGATTGGTTGTTATAAAAAGTAAATCTGACGAAAAGGAATACTGGCTCTTAACGAACGATTTTGAATTAAGCCCAAAAGAAATTGCGGAAACTTATAGACGTAGATGGGATATTGAGGTTTTTTTTCGATTTATCAAACAAGAACTCAATGTTAGTCATCTGATATCATTGAATAAAAATGGAATGCAAGTGATGATTTATGTAACAATGATCGTTGCAATGCTCATTTTAGTTTATAAAAAAGCTAATAACATTGGATACAAAACAGCTAAAAGACGATTTGCAATGGAAATCAGAAACCTAACAATCGCTTTAATAGTTGTACAATGCGGCGGTGATCCAAAGCTATTTTTTAAAACATAAAAAATGGCCGGAATTTCTTCCGACCATTCGTGGTAACAAGTACCGCCTTTTCATTATTTCTTAGCAATTTAACTAGTGTGCCATCATCTTTTCAGATGGAGCAAACTTCGTTAACGTAATGCCTTCAACTGCTTTGGTGTATTCTTCCATGGTTGGTGTTCTTCCTAAAATA
>JAKQEZ010000029.1 GCA_029558435.1 Bacteroidota bacterium | reverse complement strand
CTTCTCTACTTCGCAAAGTTTTATATTGTCCTCTTGCACGTTCAAAAAACCAAGATGTTTGAATATTGCTTGTTGCTGTAATTGGCGATAAAATATATCGTGATAATTTTTCAAACGCAACTAAAGCGGGGTTGTTTGCTGAAAAGTCAGCATTATTCACTTTGTTTTGTGTATTTGCATACTTTGAAATGAGAGATACAATGTCACTATATTCTTCAGGATTTTCAATTACTGAAAATTTTACCTGAACAAATATTTTTGAAATATCTGCTCTGTCTTTCTTTGCTGTGTTATAAATAGAGGCAGTTGTTTGACCACCATTTACGATTTGTAAATTTCTTATTTTAGAAATATAACGCCCTGAATCATCTAATTCAATATGGTCAGCAGTTGCTGCTATACCATTATTGTATGCAAAAAACTTTTCTGGCTCATTTCGAATTGTACTGCGGATACCATAATTTACACTATTACGTCCACCAACTTGTAAGAATGAACGAACATTTTGTTCCAATAACCTAGCTCCGTAACGCTCATATAATTTTGCTAAACAAGTTCCTGGCAATATTGCAATGTATGCTTTGAATTTTGGATTTATTTCAGAAGCTGGTAAACACGGCACCTCAAATCTTTCACCATCAAAATCGTTCAAGTCTATCTCTATAGGAACTCTGGATTGTTCTGAAATTTTATAAAGAAAATGAATGTCAATAACTCTATAAAAAATATTGTAATTATTGATTTTATCATTTTTCGGAAAATCACCTTTGTACTCTCCGTCAGTCAAAATAATTACATTTACTCGAACAAGGTTTTCCTTAATTTCATCATAATTTGCCAAAGTGTTTGCTAACTGAAAAATCTCTGAGGATTCTTCAATTTCGTTTACATATTCTTTGCTAACGCATTTGTTGAAGAAATTTGAAATTCTCTTTTGAGCAGTTTCAATTTCTGCTTTTGTTGTTGTAGATATTTCATCAGTTCCCTTGAATACTGTAACGAATAAGTCAAGAGTTTCATAATTGTCAGATATAGCAAAACCATTAATTTGATGCTGGTTTTTTGTTCCTATCGCTTTTTTATCAAAAGCCAAAATCGCATTTTCTGTTTCACCAGCATCAGCAAGATTATTTAGTGCAATTTGTGTAAATATTTGCTCAGAATTACCTCCATCTTCTTCACTTAACTGAGTTGCTCTTATGTCTTGGTTTAGACTTTGATAATATTTTAAAACTTCTTTTTCCATTTGGATTATGGTATTATAGTGTCAAATACTTCTGTCTCACTTGTGGCAAAAGGTGTGCATTGAGTTAAAATGATTGAATATTTCACATCACCAACACCTGTTCGTATATCATTTTCTTCAATTCTTGGAAAATCATTTTCTACTTTGTAGAATTCATCTTGGCGAATGTGGTAGCCAATATTTTCATATAAATGACGTTGCAAATCAAAATATCCAACTTCATATATTTTGCTTTTAAACTTATTTAGAGCAATCATTTCTTCTCTTAAAATTTCTATTACTGAATCTACTATGTCATTCAGTGTTTCGCCTGAATTTTGTTGCTGTTCCAGCGAAATATGGTACAAAAACAAATTCTCAAGGTTTGTTGTGTCTAATTGCCTTTCACTACTAATTTGAACTTTTTGATGATTATTGCCGTGCGTAGTCTTTACCTCCACTGCCCAAGAACCACTTTGAAAATCACGAATTTGTTTTTCGGTTCCAGTCCATGTATTTATAAGAGGTAGAAAATTGTTTGTTGTCCTTAGGTACTTTCTTAAAAAATAAAGTTCTCCAAACAATCCTCTTTGTTCCTCTGGTTTTAAACCTTGCAAACCAATTTTATTGAACAATGATTTCCATTTCTCAAAACGATTTAGAACTTCACGAATGATTCTTTTTTCGTTGGTTTCTTCTGAAATACTTGCAATTAAATCTTCGCAAAGAACAGCGAAAATATCTTTGTGCTCAAAGTTGAGCAGTTTGAATATCAAAATGTTTTTATCTACTTCATTTGGCGAAGCAAATAAATCAACTTGAATTTCCTGTAAGTTTGAAAAATTAGAAATATTTACTTCTGTGTTTTTATTTATTGCAACATAAACGCACAAAAATTTTTCTGGATGTTGCAAAGCAACATATACATCGGGTTTTACAGCACCTGAGTATCTGCGAAACAACAAACCACTAATAAGTGATTTGTCGTTTGCCAATTCATCCCATATTTGTTTAATCTTCATCTGTATTGTCGTTTTCTACATCATCGTTAATGTCAAATCTTGAAAGTAATTGTTCGTGAACTGCAAATTGAACAGTTGGATTTACAATACTTCTTGGGAAGCTTACTGCAAAACCTACAATTGGTTCGCTACCGCTATAACCTGCTTTCTCAGGATTTAAAAAGTAAAGTATCAATAATGCTGTTGTAGGTTTTCTAATTTCATTACGAACGATTTCTCCTTTTGGGAAATCATTTTTGTAATCTTTGTTCAGTTCTTTTGTTCGGTCTAATCCTTTTTTGTATTCTTCTTCTGTTAAATCAAAAAATTCGTCTTTCGGACTAATGATATGATTTTTCCTAATATTCAAATTGTTATTGTCATTTTTTTCAGGGTCACTTGTTCGTACAATACAACCAATTTGAGAAATGCCGTTAGTTGAATTTAAATCGTAATTAAATTCAGCGTCTTTTTTAAAGCGAATTGCAATGTTCCAATTTATTAGTTCACCACTTCTGTTAGAAATATCAATAAAGCTTAGAAGATTTAAAGGGTCAACTTTTTTTAGACTTTCAGAAACTTTGAAGTTTTGAAAGAAAGGTTTCACTAGTTCTGCTGAAATATTTTTCCAAAGAATATGATTGTCTTTTGTTGAAAAACTTGATGGCAATGAATTGATTAAACTTCTTGTTGCTTCTAAGTTAGACTGGACAATTTTTGGTGTTTTTTGTAACTGATATGATTCAACTAATCGACCAGCCCAAGAAATATCAACATTTACAGCTCTTCTTATTTTGTTTGAAGCAGAAATCTGTAAAACTCCCGGATGGGTTCTTACTCGTAAAGCGTATTGCTCAGGCGTACTGCCTGCAACGTCTGACATATATTCAAACTCGCTTCTTAATTCTTCGCTTGCAAGTGTAATGTGGCAAAACCATTCATTTAATTCTCGGCTTGTAAATAAACGGCACAAATCAACATAACCTGGGCGATAGCCAAACCAACGCCCCATTTGCATTAATGTATCGTACATCCTTGAAGCACGTAAATAATAGCTTACAGATAAACCTTCTAAAGTTAAACCTCTTGAAAGTTTATCGCCACCAACAGCAATAACTGAAAGGCCATCTTTGTGGTCAAAATAATTCAATGCATCTCCAGAACCACCGTTAATTTCTCGAACTTCAATTTTTGCAGTAGCACTATGTAAATGCGGTAGCACTTCTTCCCACGTGTGAACGCTCACTTGAGAATCAACATTCGGCATTGTATCAAGTATGATTTGCGAAACTGTTTTATAACTTTTATATCGTTCTGTTATTGTTTCGCCAGCGTGTGAAATGTTGTATTCGTGATCTTCCTCAAAAGTTTTTTTAAGTTCGTTTAGCACAGATGAACTATTAAATTCAATTCCTAAACGATAACTATTGAAAGTGTTTTCAACTAATTCTTTGATTTGTTTTTGCCAGCGTGTATATCGGCTAACGTGAACAAGCATTGAATTGTGCACTTTCTCTTGTCCTCTTAGTTTTCTAATTGCACAAGTCAAAATGAAGCATTTTATTGCTGTTTTTAAAGAAGCTGGCAGTTCAGTTGGAAGTTGGTCATCTTTTTTGTGTCCATTTGGTATGGAATCTCTATAATCATCAACACGGTTTACAATCGGTAAAACTGAATCGTTTTCATCGTTATCATCTTCTAAAACTTCAATTCCAAAAACTTTTTCTGGTCCGATATAATTACTAGGTGCTGGAATATTGATGATAAAGTCTCTTGGAAATAAATCATCCTCTTTAATCGGAATAAAAATATTTGCAAATGGTGTTGCAGTGTAGCCAACATAACCACTTCTTTCACACAAATTCAGAATGTTTTTGATATGCTGATTTATTCTTGTTGCAGTATCTTCATCTTTGTTTGTGTTGATTGAGGCATTGTCTGCTTCATCATCAATTAGCAACAATGATTTGCTTCTTATTTTTTTAGTGCCGTCTGGCAAAGTTTCAGCTTTTGCACTCAACCAAGTATGTAAACGCTCTAAAATTTTTGAATTTTTCTTTACTACTGCAATAATTGGCTCGGCTGTGTTGAAGCTAAAGCCACCCATTGAATCAGCTGCTTTTGTAGCAAAATCTCCATTGTCAAGACTTGACGTAAGCGAATGTGCAACCCCTATTTGATTTATTTTACCAACTCCAATTACAACTCCATTTTCATTGTAAGCTCTTTGATGTTGAGTGTCAAAACCTAAAAATCCTTCGTCTAAACGAAGCTGTGTCTGACTTCTTAAATTGTTGTGAATGCCAGCTAAAACAATAATCAATTTATATCCAGCGTCAGCCGCTTTACAAATTAAACCTGTATAGTTTGATGTTTTACCTGATTGAACTTGTCCAACTACTAAACCTTTTTTACCAACTATGATTTTTTCAGTTGGATTGAAAAGCCCGTCAAGTGTTCTGTCGGTGAGTTTGTCAATTTGATTTAATACTGTATCAGAATAGTTTTTTTCAATTTGTAAATAATCTCTGTATCTGTTCCAAAAACTCCAAGTGATATTTGCTTTTGCATTTCCAATCCAAGGGGTTCGCCTTTCTTCATCTTCAATTATTCGGAAATCATCCATTCTGATATTGTACAACGATTCAACTTCACGAATCAAATAATTACGGTCAAGTTCTTTGTATATAGGCATCATTAAAGCAAAGTCAACTGCTTGTTCAATTTCTTGCTTGGTAACTGAACTTGTCGTTGGTAATAAAGTTCGGATAGTTTTAATTACTTGTTGTATCATAAATATTATTTCAGGAATTCAAGAAAGTGAATAAAATTATTGAATGGCTCTATATTTGAAATTATCGCTTTTGCTTCTTCATCTGTTTTTCCTTGCTTAATCAAACTAGAGTACATTGCTTGCATTGTGGTTCTGATTATCTCGTGATTTGTATCTTCAAAAGGCGTTCCTTGTAATTCGGGCTGTTCACTTTCTTTTATGTAAATTGATTTTGACGGTATTGTTTCTTCAATAAAACGCAAAAGCATTTCAATTGCTTTGTCGGAATCCTTTTTAGCTTGTTCTTTTATTTTTGTCAAAATCGGATTTTCACGATTGATTTTGTAAAACCATTTGTCCCCACGTTTGTGGTCAACCCAAAGTGGAACAAATTTTTGTCCTGCAATTTGTTTCACACTTTTTCCTTTGTGACGATAAACCTCTACAGCTTGTTGTCGCACCTTTAATGCGTATGCTCTAATTTGTTCACGAAAAACTAAAGGCGGTCGTGCAATAGATTTTTTAATATCAATTTGCCAAGATTCATCAAGTGTATTGGGCAATTCAATTTGTATTCTGGCTAATTTATAATGCTCTTCCTTTCTAAAAAGACCCAACCAATCGCCAGCTAGAAGTAAACGTTCATTCCTATAAATATAAAAACCTTGTTGTTCGTTCCAGCCCTTTACTCCCTCAGCATTTTTATATGTTTCTTCTGAAATCTTCGATTTATGTGGTAATACAAAGCCCTCTATTTTAACCTTGCCATTTTGTATTTTTTCAGGTGGAAATTCTTGTGTAGCTTTTTCGTTACTAAGAAAAGGATTCCAAGCATCAACCTTTTTATCTTGAAAATAAACATTGATTTTACCTTGCTCAATGAATTTGTGAAATACCATTGATAGATGCTTTTTCACTTGTTCCATTGTTTGATTAAACTTGAATTCGGCTTTGCTGTCGTCTTGGTTAAAATCTTTAACAACTCTGTCAATATCATTCCACAAAACAATTGTACCAGTAGTCAATTTTGAAATTTCAGTTTCTAAATTTTCATCGGGTAAGTACTTTATCAAATCCCAATTCCCAGTTTTATTTACAAAATCCAAATCCCAAGTCCAAAAAACAGATTTGTAATCTGCCTTTTTGCTTATAACAGTTAGTTTTCTTGCTTGGGAAAATGATGCAGTTTTTAAACCTAAGCCAAATCGACCTAAGTCTTTTTGATTACGTTCTTGCAATGGATTTTTGCTTCCTGGCCGCAGTGCTTGTATTAATTCTGCATCATTCATTCCTATTCCGTCATCTTTGATAGAAAGCCAAGTTTTAGAACCTTTCCATTCAAAATTTATCCAGATGTTCTTTGAATTAGCTGAAATAGAGTTATCAATGATGTCTGCAATCGCTGTTTCTATATT
>JAKQEZ010000021.1 GCA_029558435.1 Bacteroidota bacterium | reverse complement strand
GCATTGGCTACTTCCCACTGAATTTGGATGGTTTTTAATAGTAGAAGTACACAGCTCATGTGCTTTTTTCAATAGTGAATAATGAGGGCTGTTTTTAGCTGCATTGGCGCTTAAATCAATATACAAACTGGCCAAAGCGGCGTTGACTTCTCCTATAGAAGGATTGTTTGCAAATTCTTTTTGCATAGATTGCAATGCGCGCTCATACCAAGTTGATTTTTGCTCCGAAGTACTGTTTTGATAAACAAATAAATAACGTTTTAATTGATTGCGCACTTTGGCAACCGGATAATTGTTTGTTTGATGAAAGCGCACCAATTCTTGCAAGGTTTTTATGTAGTGTAGCTGTGTTGAAAGCGAATCTTCCGATTGTGTATTGATGGCCAAGAACTGTTTATCGGAGCCAAAATAGGTGCTATCGTTAACCGCAAATTTATCGGCTGGGCGGGTAATTGAAAGTTCGTCATTTTGCAAAACAGACAATGCTCGGTGAGCCAAGAAATCATAAACTGTTGGTGCAGAGAGATAGGTTTCTGGCGTATTGTTGGTGAGAATGTAATCCCAAGCTTGCAACGCAATAGATTGATTGTGTTCTTTATTGGTTAATGAAGCATTGAAATTTGTAAAAACTTCGTTCATTAATTTTTTTAAATCCCATGTTGTAATATCGTTCAACTCAAAATTTTGCGTTTGTGAACGGTTGTGAATTTGATAACGGTTGTTGGAATAATAATTCCAAATCAATTCAGCTTTTAAAGAAGATAAAAGTTGCGATAAGGGTGCTTGGTTACGTGCTTGTAACTGATTTATTTTAGCTAGAATGGCATTGAAATCGTTGTCTTCCAACACTTGACTGTATTTTAATTGATACATCAGTGCTTTGAACTGCATCGGTTGATTATTGTCAGATGTTGCTTTTGCCATAATTTGATTAACCAAATCAAGGGCAGATTTTGGAAGATTTTTAGCATCTAGCGAGTCCACTTTTTTCCAGCTAGCATCGTAATCTGTAAAAGTATATTTTTTATTTTCATTCATAGTTGTGGTTGTATTTTCTGAATTTGTTTTTTTCTCTTCGCAGCCACCCGAAAGCAAGATAAGAGCAAGTGCAATTGAAGAAAATAGGACAATAAAACGTTTCATAGCCATTTGTTTTTTATAAAAGTATAGTAATCCATACACTTAAAATGCGTTTTGGTTCAAATTATTTTTCTAAAAATTAAAAAAAAGTGGTCAACCCCTTGTTTAAAATAAAAAAATAGTATCTTTGCAAACCCAAAAGAAAGTTGGGTGTAAGGTGATGAGCACTTTACCATTGAAATAAACAATTGCGGATGTGGTGAAATTGGTAGACACGCTAGACTTAGGATCTAGTGCCGAGAGGTGTGCGGGTTCGAGTCCCTCCATCCGCACGAAAACTAAATGGTGTAAGTGCTACTTATGCCATTTTTTATTGATTAAAATTTGATTTAGATGAGAGTTATTCGTGAAGACATCGATGCATTGAATGCAGTATTGAAAGTAGAAGTAGAAGCTGCAGATTATGATGCAAACGTTAAAAAAGAATTAGAAAGATATAGAAAAACAGCTAAAATCCCAGGATTTCGTCCAGGAACTGTTCCTGCTGCAATGATTAAAAAGCAATATGGGAAAGGTGTTTTGGCTGAGGAGTTGAATAAAATCGTTAACAAAGCATTGTACGATTACATTCAAGAAAACAAAATCAGTATTTTAGGAAATCCAATTCCAAAAGAAGGTGTGAATGACAAAGGTGATTTTGACAATCCATCTACATTTGAATTTTCGTATGAAATTGGTTTATCACCAGAAATTTCAATTAAATTATCGTCTAAAGACAAATTTGATTACAACAAAGTTAAGGTGGACGATGAGTTGATTGGTAAACAAATCAGTGATTTGCAACGTCGTTATGGAAAATTAACTTCGGCTGACAAAACAGAAGATACAGACATGATTATGGGCCTTTTTGTTGAGTTAAACGACGACGAAACAATCAAAGAAGGTGGTGTAATGCATTCATCTACAATTTCGGTTGAGTTTGTTGAAGACAAAGCAACTAAAAAAGCATTGAAAGGTTTGAAAGTTGGCGACAAAGTTGTTGTTGACCCTGCAAAAGTTTCAAGAGGAGAAAAAGACATGGCAGCAATGTTAGGTGTAACAGCTGAGCAAGCAAAAGAATTGTCTAAAAAATTCCAATTGACTGTCAATGAAATCAAACGCATTGAATTGGCAGAATTGAATGAGGAGTTGTTTACTAAATTATTCGGACCAGAAGTTGTTAAAACAGAAGAAGAGTTGAAAGCAAAAATTGCTGAAGACTTGAAAAATATGTTTGCTAATGATTCAGATCGTTTGTTGACAAAATCAGTTTACGAAGATTTGATGAAAAAAACAACGGTTGAATTACCAAATGAATTCTTGAAAAGATGGATTAAATTATCCAACGAAAAACCGGTAACGGATGAGCAAATTGCTGCAGAATACAATTCGTATGCAGAAGGTTTAAAATGGCAATTGATTCAAGGTGAAATCTTCAAATCAAATGATATTAAATTGGATCAACAAGAAGTTATTGATTTCACAAAAGGATTGTTGGTGAGCAATTATGCACAATACGGAATTCCAGCGCCAGAAGATGCTGAGTTAACAAAAAGTGCAATGCAAGTGTTGCAAAACAAAGAAGAAGTAAACCGTATTTACGATATGTTGGCTGAGTCAAAATTGACAACTTACTTCAAAAATACCGTTAAATTAAACGAAAAAGAAGTTTCATACGATGATTTCGTAGCATTGGCGAATAGCTAAGAAATGTTCTTTTGAAGATACTAGGAAAACTCGGGCTTTGGTCCGAGTTTTTTTGTTTATATTCGCCATAAATAAACTCTATTACCTATGAAATTTAGATACTTTATTCTAATAGTGGCATGTGTTAGCCTGTTCAAAACAGGTGTTGCACAATCCGATTATTTAAAATTCAGATCGTTTAAACCTTATACATGGATGATAGGTGCAGGATGGAGTTTTGTTGACAACGACGGTCGCTCTCATTCACATTTTATAGATATAAAAGGAGCATGGTTGATGCATCCTTTTCCAACAAGCCTTATAATTGATAGGTACTTAAAACATGGCTTTAGTTTAGAATTATGCGCATCTTATAATCAAATGAATGGAAAAAAGATGGTCAATGATGTTTATCCAACTGGAGAAATGTTTGCAATAGATTTAACTTCTAGGTATAGTTTTTATAAGTTTTTACAACCTACAAAATGGTTTGATCCTTATATTGGACTTGGAGTTGGTTTCACGTCGTTAAATACCTCAAGCGCAACAAATTATTTTACAGGCAATGGTGTTTTAGGAGTGCAATTTTGGATAAAACAATTTGGTATTCGATTACAAAGCACATTGAAATTAGGATTGGTCTCTAAATTATACTACAATAACTCAAATTACATCCATTATCAAGCAACTTTATTGTATCGAATCAAACCTAAATACACGAAAAAAAATAATTTTAATCAATCTAAACACAGATGGGCTGGAAAGAAACCTGGTAAATACAAAGGAAGTTCAAAATAAAACACTTTAACAAGTTGTTAATTTTTATAAAATAGGTATATTTGGCACTAAAATTACTTGAAATGAAACGAATTTTGTTGATTGCAGTACTTGCAATATTTGTTTTACCTAAGTCCTACTCACAATCTGATTACTTGAAGTTTAAAACATATCAACCCTATACTTGGATGGTTGGTGCTGGCTGGAGTTTGGTAGATAATGACGGCAAAACGTTCCAATTTTTTGATTTTATAAAAGGATGGAGTGCTGTGGCTTATCCTTCATACGTTTCTGTTGATCGTTATATCAAATATGGCTTAAGTGCAGAATTGACTTTATCATTTAATCAATATTCTGGTGGAAAAACTGTGAATGCAACAAAAAATGCTGGTTTTATGTTTATGACAGATCTGGCATTAAAATATAGCATTTATGAATATTTGTACAAAAAAGCAAGTTGGTTTGATCCTTATTTAGGTGTAGGGATGAGTTTTACATACAATTCAGCAACATCACCCAATGCGTATCCAACTTTCAATGTGCCATTTGGAACTAATTTTATTTTTAGAAAAGGGTGGGGAATTCGATTACAGGCAAATGCAAAATTTGGATTAGTACCGAACTTTTATCGTACTAACGGAAATTACATGCAATACACTGCAGGCGTAATTTATCGTTTCCAAAAATCAGAGATTAACAAAAGTAACGATAAGCCACGTTATCCGTGGACTCGTAAGAAACCTGGGAAATACAAAGGAGGAAAATCAAAATAAAATTGTGTTTTAGTTGCATATATTCGTAAAATGATTAACTTAGATTTAATCAAATTATATGCTATGGAAACTAATAAATCAACTCCTCAACTAGTAGAAAAGGAACAAATTCCGTTTTTACCCTTCAAAAATATTATAATTGCTGATAAAAATATTGAATTAGAAAAGCAATTAGAACAAGCTGTAACGCTTGGGAATGCACATCATACTAAAGTTTCTATTGTTTTTACTGATGACGATGGATTAAAACGAGTGGAAACTACAATCTGGGCAAAAGGTGAAAAGTTTATTTGTCTAAAAGGTGGAATTTGGTTGCCAATTGCACGTATAATCGCGGTGAATTTTTAGTTTGGGTTTTCAAGAATGACTCTAATTTATTTTAAGTTTAATCCTTAAATAATTGTAAAAATAAAAGCAACTATAGATTTAGTTGTTAATTTTACAACTAATCATTTATAAAACTAGCAATTGATAGCATGAAAAACTTCAATATCTTTTTAAAAATATTTTTAGTTGTTACCATTTTTACAATCTCTATTGGAAAATCTTTTGGTCAGATGGAATTTCCTGAAGACATGGTAAAGGTTAAATTTTCTGTTGAACAAACAAACGAAACAGCATATATTGTTGCAGATGTTTCCGTAGTTCCAAAATGGCACATCAACGCATCGGTTTTACCGAAAGGAAGTTTTGGTTTGCCCACCAAATTTATTTTGAATAAATCCAAAGATTTTCAATTGGTTGGTGGATTGATTGAACCAAAACCGATTGAAAAATACGATGAATTAGCAGATGAAAATTTAGCATATCACGAGGGGAAATTTAAAATTAAACAAAAAATTAAAGTTCTTTCATCTAAAGATTTTGAATTGTCGGGTTCTTTTAATTACCAAACATGTAATGAAGTAAAATGCCTTCCAGATTATACCTATGAATTTAAGGTAAAAGTTAAAGGCGTTGAAGGTGCGGCAGATGAATCAAGTGTTGATGAAACGATAGTGCCAACAAATGAAGATGCTGTTCAATCAGATGTGTCAAATGAGCAAACAACAGTTGAAACACCAACAGTTGAAAAGCAAGATAAAATGCAAGTTTCAGAAGCTCCGTTATCTAAAAAACATTCCATTTGGGTTATCTTCGGATTGTCTTTTTTAAGCGGCTTGTTGGCATTGATTACACCGTGCGTGTTTCCAATGATACCTATGACGGTGAGCTATTTTACAAAAACATCTAAAACAAAAGCAAAAGGGATAAAAAATGCAACAACTTATGGTTTTTTTATCGTTGCAATTTATGTGGCTTTAGGTGCTTTGGTAATGCTGACAGGTTCTGCAAGTAAACTTAACGAAATGTCAACCAACCCTTGGTTCAACATTGCTTTTTTTGTGTTATTGGTCATTTTTGCAATTTCATTCATGGGAGCTTTTGAAATTACATTGCCTAACTCATGGGTGAACAAAGCCGATGCAAAAGCCGATAAAGGCGGATTGGTAGGTATTTTCTTTATGGCATTGGTGTTGGCATTGGTGTCTTTTTCATGCACCGGACCAATTGTTGGAACGTTGTTGGTAGAAGCCGCATCAACTGGGGGAATGACACCAATTATCGGAATGTTTGGTTTTGGATTGGCATTGGCCTTGCCGTTTGCCTTGTTTGCTGCTTTCCCAGGATGGATGAACTCTTTGCCACAATCGGGAGGGTGGTTAAACTCTGTAAAAGTGGTGTTAGGATTACTTGAATTAGCTTTGGCATTCAAATTTTTATCCAATGCCGATTTGGCATGGCAAGCACATTGGTTGGAACGTGAAGTATTTATTGCTATTTGGATTGCTGTATTTGGGTTCTTAACCTTGTATTTATTCGGGTTGGTGTTACTTCCGCACGATTCAAAAACGGATAAAATTTCTGTTGGGAGAGCTTCATTAGGGATGTTAACTCTGGCATTTGTTATTTATTTAATTCCAGGAATGTGGGGAGCTCCGTTGAAATTAATCAGTGCATTTCCACCACCAATGCATTACAGTGAATCACCTCTTGGCGTAGGCGCTACTGTAAATGAATCGGTTTCTGTAAATGCGGCGCCAGAAGGAACGCACTTGGGACCTCAAAATATTTATGTGTTTCACGATTTGGAAAAAGCAGAAGCCTATGCTAAACAAGTTGGAAAACCTTTGTTCATCGATTTTACAGGTCACAATTGTGTGAATTGCCGTAAGATGGAACAATCGGTTTGGGGGGAGCCAGGTGTCATAGAAATTCTTCGTGATAAAGTGGTAATTGCGTCGTTGTATGTGGATGAACGTACAGATTTGCCTAAAGAAGAACAGGTGGAAGTTGTTTATCCAAACGGGCGTAAAGTGCAGTTGAAAACAGTGGGCGATAAATGGACAGCCAAACAAGTAATTGATTACAAAGTAACTTCTCAACCGTATTATGTGTTGAAAAATACGGATGGAACGCACATTGACGTAGGTTCAGCAAGCTACCAAACACACAGCAACCCAGCTGATTTTAAATCGTGGTTGGAGAAAGGAATGAAATTATACGAGAATTCTAAAAAGTAATTCGCTGCTGAATAATTTCTTTTAATTGCTTGAAATCGCTTTCAGCAGATTCATCGTTGCGGAAAATAAAATCAGCATCCTTTTTATAAGGTAACAAATAATTGTTGTAGCACGGTGTAACATGGTTTTCCCATTGATACATGATGTCGTCGTAGGTGTAACCTCTTGTTTCTTGGTCGCGATACAAACGTCGGTCTAACTGAATTTTTGGGTCAACATCCACAAAAATTGAAAAATCCAATAGGTTTCGAATGCCTTCGTAATGAAATAAAAACAATCCTTCAACAATAACTAATGGCGAAGGATTTAGTGTAATCAATACATTTTTAGAAGGATGTGTATTGAAGGTATATTCTTTTATTTCAATGGGATTGCCAGCTACAAGTTGAGTTAAATCCTTGGTCATCCCATGTTCATCCAGTGCGCTTGGTAAATCAAAATTCACAATGCCATTGATATCACGCAATTGTTTTTCGTAGGGAATGTAATAGTTGTCCATTGAAAATACACTTGGTTTCAATTCTGAAAAAACAGATTCTAATCGCTTTAATAAGGTGGTTTTTCCAGAGCCACTCCCCCCACAAATTCCTACTATCATTTTTGTTTTAATTCAAATTCCATATCAGTTGCTGTCTTAAGCTGCGTTCTGTCAAAAAACAAATTGTATTGCGCCAAAGTAGCAACAAAAGTTGATGGTGGTGTAGGCATTAATGCGCGACTAATGTTGTAAACCACCAAATTGCTATAATCACTCAAAAAAGGTTGACTTCCGTTGGTAAACAATGCTACGGTTTTATCACCAAGTTCACTAGCAGATAAGCGATAAATCAAAGCTTCGTTGACAGGGTAAACACCAATGTTGAGTGGTTTTTTTAATGCATTTTTTGCTATTTCAAACTTATTTACCAACGTAAGTTTTTCATCTGCCAATACGTGTAATTCTAATTGCGGAGCTGTAGTTGTGTTGAGCGTTGTAACGTAATATTTGCCATTATGAAAGGTGATGAACCCGTTTTGAGTCGTATTTTGAGAATTCAAATAATAAGCTCCATTTGTACCAAATCCACTAGTTGGAAAAGCAGTTGTTGAACCGAGTGTGTTTTTTATTAAAAATCGTTTCAATTCTTGCCCTTTGGAGTTGTAAACAACAGCATTCCATCCCTTGCCATTTTTGGTTTCAGAATAACCCGAAAAACAAATTTCATCCCCTGTAAAGCCTGCGTATTGAATGTGATGAGAACGATTGGCTTTTAATTCATCATCGTGGATTTTGCCTAAAACGGTTGCATAAATCAACATGTTGTGATGGGTAATAAACGTAGCGATATCGGTGTGCGTTTTTTCTTTTTTATCAAAATAACGGAAATGATGCACCAAAGCTTTATCGGTTACAACTACGTTAACCAATTCAAGCGAATAAGGGTCAAAACCTAAGTTTTTAATTACAGAAACATAAGAAACGCTTGTGTTTTTGATGTTTCCGGCAGAGTTTAATTGGTCAAAATAAATTTTTCCAGCATCGGGTTGCAAACTACGTAAAAAATATACATAACGCGCATTTTCACTAGCGATGTAGGTGTATTTTCCATCTAATGGCGCAAAACGTTGTTCCCAACTACTTTTAGTTTGTTCACCAACCAAAGTAAGATATATTTGATTGCTATTTCCACTAGGATCTTTGCTTAGTAAAAGTCCGCCCATACCTTTCCATTCGATGATGTCATAAAATGGTTGCGTGGTTTTATAAACTGTAAATTTTTGAGCATTGACACCCAAAATACAACTAAACACTAAAAAAGTTAAAAAGTATCTCATAATTAATTGATTCTGTATTGGTTAATCTCCATGGTTAAAAGGGTCAATTCTTGTTTCATCAATTTAATGTGTGATTCCAATTGATCTAACATATTAGCACGATTAAACAATTGTTCTGTGGTGTAATCACCTCCTTCGCCAAAATAAAGTTGTATTAATTTTTTACGTTTTTTTTCTTTTACTTCATCAAATTGCTCAAATTCCATCCATCGTTCAATAATTTGATGCACTTTAGATTCTTGGTCATCGTCATTTAAGTCACTAGAAGTAAGATAATACCAAATGGAAGGAGGAAAAATTTCGGATTTTGAAACATTATTCCATACTTCTCCCAAGGCATTGCGCTTATGTTCAAAATAAACCTTTTTTTGATTCACCAACATGAGCGTACCCAAAGTTGCCTCCACAATACCACCAGTTACTCCAGCAATTTTTTCACCACCATCATTGAGCACACCAGATAAGATTGCACCCGCCGCACCAACAGCAATAGCAGCAACGTTTAGTCGGTTTTCAACTTGACCTTCTTTTTCTTTCATAAAATCAGCCAATTGCGTAATTTTTTCTTCCTCACAATCCATTTCAGAGGCAATAGACGAAATTTCTAACGATGCTAAATTAATGCGGTAATCAATTCTTTGAAACAATTCGATGGCTTGCAAACGCGATTCAAATGTTGGGTTGCTTTTGTATTTATTGCGGTGCTGAACGTATTCTGAAAGTAAGTCCAAAACTCCAATTCCATTGGCAATGTTTAAACTTGAAATAGAAAACGAATGAATTAAATTGCTGTCTAAATTTTCAATAATTAGTGGTTTGGGAGCTGATGATAAGGTATAAGGCAAACGATTCTCCAAATAACAAGAACCATGGCGTTGTGATGGTGCGTTTTTTATGGTGCTACACGAACTTACACTTATTAAAATGCAAGTTGTAAGTAAATAAAATACTTTGTTAAATTGAAGCATGATGCGATTTTGTTGATGTAAAATTATAACTTTTTCAGTAATTTTCTTTTTAAATCCAATGGATTTTTTTGAAGGTTCAAATTTTTACTTTACTTTTACGTATATCGTTTTTAAAAAACAAACAATTCATCCTATGAAACAAATTTTATTACTGATATTCATCGTTCAAACAGCATTAATTTTCGGACAAATTCAAGGAGATGGCGGTAAAAGCACAGATTGGTCGTCGTTACAATCTACTTTGCCAGTAGTTCAATTTTTACAACCCGATATCAAAGCTTTGCAAGCAGAAGATGCAAAAAACGATCGTTTGGGTGAGGGACCTTGGCGTTTTGGTTATAACAATGAAACCAGTTTAACGTTGAATAATTCAGGTACTTGGTTGTCATTGCCCAATGGTGGTAAATTGTGGTTGCTTCAATTAGAATGTGTGGATGCAACAACGGTTAATTTGACTCTTGAAAAAACGCAAATACCAGAAGGAAATGCACTGTTTGTTTACAATCCAAACAAGTCATTCATTTTAGGGAAATTTACACAAAAACACATTTACAACGGACAACTTGGCACCGAGTTAATTCCAGGAAGTAAAGTTATTGTTGAATACTACGTAGCACCAGAAAATAATGATAATCAAGGAGAGTTAACCATTGCAACGGTTACACACGGTTACCGAACAGCCGAAGAATTTCAAGAAAAAGCTTTTGGACAGTCTGGTGCTTGCCACAAAAATGTAAATTGTCCAGAAGGTACACCCTTTGCAAATCAAAAACGCAGCGTAGTAATGTTGGTTTCTGGTAGCAATGGCTTTTGCACTGGAGCATTGGTAAACAACACTGCTTATGACGGAAAACCTTATGTGTTAACTGCCAACCATTGTTACAGCAACCCTGCATCATGGGTGTTTCGATTTAACTGGGAATCACCTGATTGCAACAATCCTGGTTCATCACCATCGTTCACTTCTATGTCGGGTGCGGTGTTAAGAGCACGCCGTTCTACCTCTGATTTTTGCTTGGTTGAGATAACAGGCGGCTTGGAATCGGGAACAGTTCCTGCAGCCTACAATGCCTATTTTTCTGGTTGGGATAAAACAGGGGAGAACCCAACAAGCACCTTTGGAATTCACCATCCAAAAGGAGATATCAAAAAAATATCGTTCGATGATCAACAATCTGTTCCTGCGCAAACAAAAGTGGGCTCAGTTGTTAGCGATGTTAACGGAACTTGGCGCGTGCAGTGGGATCGAAATACAACAACAGAAGGAGGTTCATCAGGTTCACCTTTGTTCAATCAACATAAACGCATTATTGGTCAGTTGTGGGGCGGACAAGCATCATGTTCCAACACTGATGGGTTTGATTATTACGGACGTTTTAGCATTTCTTGGAATCCAACGGGGAGTGATAGCTCAACACAGTTAAAATATTGGTTAGACCCATCCAATACGGGAGCTTTGGTGGTGAATGGTTATCAGCCAGGAGAATCCATTCAGTTAGACGGAAGTTTAGTGAATTTAAAAAATGTAAGCGGAACGGTTTGCGATGCTGTAGTTGAACCAAAAATTACATTGGTAAACACTGGGCAAACAACATTGACATCGGCTACAATCACTTATGGATTGGATGGAGTTGAAAATCAAACCTACAATTGGAGTGGCAACTTAACTATGTTTCAATCGCAAGAAATAACCTTGCCTACAATAACAGCAACAGCTGGTGGGCATTCTTTTTCAGCAACCATTACAAACGTGAACGGTGGAAGCGATGAAGTGGTCGATAACAATAAAATGACTTCCAATTTTTATGTGGTAACCAATCCCAATACTGTGACTTTAGATGTAACCGTTGATTGTTATGCCAGTGAAACCAGTTGGCAAATCACTAATGCATCAAACGATACGTTGTATAAAAGTCCGGTTTATTACAATACCGACGAAGGCTTGCATACGTATTCATTGTGTTTGAGCGAAGGTTGCTATTCATTTAAAATCTTTGATTCATACAGCGATGGAATGAGTTATTGCGACTCTGGAATGGTGGTAATTAAAGGACCAATGAATGAAATTTTAGGTCAAATTACAAAAGTAGAAGCAGCCACATTTGGAAGTTCAAAAATAGTTAATTTCTGCATTGGCGATAATGGAATTTCTTCTATTGAAGCCGATTTTGGTGTGTTTCCCAATCCAACATCCAATCAAATTAATTGGATGAGCAACGATGTGAAATTTGTTAAAATGCTCGATGTTAGCGGTAAAATTGTGTTACAAAAAGCAATTGCTACTGAACATGCAATCTCCGTAAATCAATTGGTGGATGGTGTTTATTTTGTGGAGTTTACACTCACATCTGGAACAAGCGTTGTTAAAAAAATAGCAGTTAAAAAATAAGTTATAAAGTTGAACATAAAAACGGCAGTTCCAAATATAGAACTGCCGTTTTTTTATTCTTTAATTTTTAGAATTATTAGTCGAAATGATAATACGTTCCATCTTGACTGATTTCTCCTTGTTGGTCCCAATCATCATCATCTTCAAAAACAGTTGTTTTCTTACTCAAATCAATGATTGAATTGCCAATTTTTACCGTTTTTCCCCATGGAATGTAAATGATAACATCTACATCTTGGTTTCTAAATTTATCCGATTTTGGGAAAGAATAATTTGCTGGTAAGAACAAAGAATCACCTTTCATTTCTGCGTTGTAACGAATGTTTTCTGCTTTTCTAACAGCATTGTTAAGTGTTGCCGCATTGGCTTCTTTTTCAATTGTCACGTGAAATAAACTATCGCTGGAAGGCTTGTATTTAATGGATACATCTGAAACAGAAATACTTTCTTTGCCAATATAAATATCCCACATGTTGGACGATTTAATTTTGTAGTTGCTAGATGTAGTTGAACTCGAAGTAACTGGCAACACAACCAATTGATTGGAATTTACAGCCGCAATTTCTTTCTCAAGCTCACCATTGATTGCAAAATCTCTACCCGTTCTTGAAAAAACGACCATTCCTAAAGTAAAACCAATCACAGAAAGTGCTATTAATACAAAATTGACATAGCGGTACCATTTATTGTTAATGTTAAACAGCAATACAAAACCGCCAATTAAGAAAAAGAGGGTAATGGAAATGGCAAATACATAAAAGCTAATCCATGATAATTGTACATCAGCTGGGTTGGCTACAACTAGATTGGCTAAGCCAGTGATGGATAAAAATCCTGCGTCAGTGCTTGATGGAATAATTTGTGGGCGACCAATCACCAATCCTATAAAAGCAATGAGCAACGAAATACCGATGGCTGTGAAAAAGAAACCAAAGCACAAACTAAAAAATCGTTTGATGGAGGAACCAGCATTTTGTATGTTTTTATTGTTTTTAATGCTGTTGGCAAAATGACGTGATTTTTCAGAAATGTTTTTAGCAGCTCTGTCCACTTCTTCTTTTACAGTATCCACGTTAATTGGTTGACCTTTCATCTTAAGTCTGTCAATTGAACTAGTTGCCTTTGGGATGATAATCCATAGCACAATGTACAAGAACAATCCAACACCACCAAGTAAAATAGCAATGGCCCAAACCAAACGAATGAGAGTTACATCAATACCAAAATAATTGGATAAACCCGAACACACCCCTCCAATGAAACTCGATTCCGTGTCACGAAACAAACGTCTTTCATAGCTTGTATTGTCGTATTCGGCTTTATAATTAGAGGTAGTTTCTTTTTCCGTTCCCTCTTCAGTTGCATAATCCGATGGATCGCCAAGTGTGTTTAGTACATCTTCCACATCACTTAATTCAATGATGCTTTTAGAACCTGTTAATTTTTTGCTCAACAATTCGGCAATTCGTAATTCAATGTCCTCCACAATATCGTCAGCACCTTCTTCGCCTTTCAATACGGACTCCAAACGTTTGATGTAGCTTTCCAAACGTTGGTATGCTTCCTCTTCAATAGTGAATGGGAAACCTTTAATGTGTATAGCGACAGTTTTTTTCATAATCTTTAATTTTTAGTGATTTTTGTAACGGTTGTGCTTAGCTCCAACCAAGTTTCTTCCAGTTTTTTAGTAAATTCTATTCCTTTTTCAGTTACCGAGAAATATTTTCTTGGCGGACCTCCAGTAGATTCTTCCCATCGATATGTGAGTAATTCAGCATTTTTTAGCCGCGTTAACAACGGATAAAGAGTTCCTTCAACCACTATCAAGCGAGCTTCTTTTAACTCATCCAATATTTCTGAAGGATATGCTTCCTTTCTTTTTAATATCGATAAAATGCAGAATTCCAAAATTCCTTTCTTCATCTGCGCTTGTGTATTTTCGATATTCATATTAATTATTTTATGCAAAGATATATATAAAAAACAGTAGTATGTATAACATAGTACTAAATATTTTTAAAATATTATTTAAAACATTGAAATACAGTTAAATAAATTTTAACTTATTTAGAATGATTCAATACAAATCAAAATACGTACCTTTGCATAGAATTTTAATAAACTAGAAATGGGATTCAGTGTTGAGGAGGTCAGAAAACAATTTCCTACGCTTCACCAAGAAGTGTATGGCAAACCGTTGATATACTTTGATAATGGAGCAACGTCGCAAAAACCGCAAGTGGTAATTGATGTCATAGAACATTATTATGCAAAAGAAAATGCCAACATTCATCGTGGGGTGCATTACTTGAGTCAAAAAGCAACGGATGCCTACGAAGAAGCGCGAAGAATAGTGCAACGATTTATTGGAGCAAAACACGAATACGAAGTATTGTTTACAAAAGGCACAACCGACAGTATTAACTTGGTAGCCTATAGTTTTGGTGAACTTTTAACTGCTGGCGATGAAATCATAATCAGTGAAATGGAACATCATTCCAACATTGTTCCTTGGCAGTTGTTGTGTGAACGCAAAAAATCGGTTCTCAAAGTAGCGCCTGTACTTGAAAACGGTGAGTTGGATCTTGCAGCGTATGAAAAAATGTTATCGCCCAAAACAAAATTGGTTGCCATTACTCATGCAAGCAATACACTGGGTACAATTAATCCCATCAAACAAATGGTGCAACAAGCACATGCTGTTGGAGCTAAATTTATGGTGGATGGAGCACAGTCTATTCAACATTTAAAAATTGACGTGCAAGCATTGGATTGTGATTTTTATGCTTTTTCCAGCCACAAAGTATTTGGACCAACAGGCGCTGGGGTGCTTTATGGAAAAGAAGATGTATTAAATGCCATGCCTCCCTATCAAGGTGGTGGTGATATGATTGATAAAGTTACGTTTGAAAAAACAACGTTTAATGTGTTACCTTTTAAGTTTGAAGCCGGAACGCCGCATATAATTGGTGGAATTGCAACAGGTGTGGCGTTGAACTATTTATCGCAATTGGATTTAGATGCCATTCACCAACACGAATCAGCATTAATGCATTACGCCCAAACGGAAATGCAAAAAATTGAAGGCTTGAAAATAATTGGAACAGCTGCCAACAAAACAAGCGTTATTTCTTTTGTGGTGGATGGCGTACATCCATTTGATATTGGAACGTTGTTGGATAAGCAAGGTATAGCCGTTAGAACAGGTCACCACTGCACACAACCCTTGATGGATAAATTTGGAATTGTAGGCACAACAAGAGCTTCCTTTGCATTTTACAACACCATTGAAGAGGTGAATGTATTTTTAAATGCACTAAAAAGAAGTTTAGAACTTTTGAAATAGTTATTTTTGTAGTTGAAAAGAAAAGTGCAATTCAATAAAAATGACATTAGAAGGAAAACAACAGGAAATAATTGATGAATTTTCAATTTATTCTGATTGGATGGAGAAATACGAATACATCATCGAATTAGGGAAAAATTTACCAATTATTGACGAAGATAAAAAAACAGAAGGCCGCTTGATTGAAGGATGTCAATCGCGCGTTTGGGTGGCAGATGAA
>JAKQEZ010000351.1 GCA_029558435.1 Bacteroidota bacterium | reverse complement strand
ATGATACTATCTTATCGAAGTCTAATGATGTACTCAGTCTATTCATATAAGCGACATCTTTTTTATGTAAAAATTCGTTTGCTTTCATTTCTATTTAAGTTTTTAGTTAACAATTCGCCCTACGCATACACGAGGAACGTTGTGTGCAAGTGCTACCATAGCGTTAAAATTCGAGTTTTGTCTTCCAAACGCTTACAGGCATTGTCGTAGTAACCCTTATTTATTTCAAATCCTACAAGTTTGCGTTTCAATTCCCAACAAGCAATAGCAATACTTCCGCTACCTAAATGCGTGTCTAAAATCAAATCATTTTCATTCGTGTAGTTAATCAACAACCACTTATATAAATCAACAGGCTTTTGTGTTGGGTGTATCTTATTGGGTTCAGCAGTTACAACGTGCTTTCTAAATATCTTTGCGGGCTTCTGTAAACTCATCCAAGCCATTTCACACATTGCACTACTAAAATCTTGTGGTTGCTTTTTATCCCATATTAAAAAGCCTTGTGAAGGTGGTAAATCAAAGTAGTTTCCACCCCAAATGATTTGATTTTTGCTTACTCTCATAAGTTCATCAAAGTATTGCTTGTTGGGTATTGCGTTATCCCAATCACATTTCTCAAACTTTTGGCGAAAAGGGTTACTACTTATTCCTATTCCATAAGGAGGGTCTACTATTGCAATATCAAAGTGGTTATCATCATATCGTTTCAATGCCTGTAAGCAATCCTCGTTATAAAGCGAAATTAGTCCTCCGAAATCCGCACCAGACACACAACACGTGCTATAAGCAATAGCGGGTTCAGTGCTATCCGAAAGTTTCTGTTCTTTATTATCTTCTGTCATATTTTGAAAGTTCATCGTTTTTAATTCGCTACTGCTCATAGCACCAGCGTTATAGGCAATAGGGCAAACGTTCTTCGTTTCAACATTTGTGGAAGAAAAAAAAGAAAAAATGCCCCACCGCACTTCTGTTTTTTCAAAACAGTTTGGTTTTAAATTCATCTAATCGTTTGTTTATTATTTCAATGTAAC
>JAKQEZ010000666.1 GCA_029558435.1 Bacteroidota bacterium | reverse complement strand
TATATAGCGTCTTTTTGGGCGTTTTTAGAACAAAGGAAGCCCAAAGTGTCTTATTTCTTTTCAGTCCCCTGCCCGAAAAGTGTCGTGCAGGTGTAGCATGTATTTCCCAATCTGTATTTAGTTGGGCTTTCTCATACCAATCAAGCTCTGTTATCCGTTCCTTGTCGTAGCCCCAATGTTCAAAGTGTGAACCAACTCCCAAAGGACAAATGACTTGTTTTATTCTGTCTTTTAATTTTATTACAGTCTCATAATCCAAATGGTCGTAGTGATCGTGACTAATAAATAAATAATCAATGTCGGGAATATTATCTGCTTTATACCAGTCACTTCCCTTAAATGCTTTATTCATGGATTCAAACGGAGCAGCATAGCCACTTAAAACAGGGTCAACAAGTATTTTCTTACCTTCCAATTGAATGAAATAAGAAGAATGTCCTAACCAAACCAATGCTTCGGTATTGGGGTCTAAGTTTTTCAGGTCGGTTTTAATGAAAGGTATGGAATCGTCAGGATGCCGATGTTCTACTTTTGTGAGGAAGAAATTTATCGCTTCCATAAAAACACTTCCATCAGCAGAAAAGACCGGCGTTGGTGATAAATTCTTAAACTCACCATCTTTAAAGTTCTTGGAGGTTTTGATTTTTTCCTTACTGTTGCCATCAGGATTTTTACCAAATTTCGATTGGTTCAGAATCAACACGGCTATAAGCATTATAAGTGCCAAAATTAAAATTGTAATCCACATAATTTTCTTTAAAGTCTTTTTTTTCACAATTTATTCTTTATTGTCTTGTCGTTCATTTTGTTTGTTGTGCGTCTTTTTAACTTGCCGCTAACGTTTTGCGGCTTTGCGAAGAAGCGGATTTCGAAGCACTGAACTTTCAATAAACCACAAATGTTGATGCGAAGTAGAATGTTCAATTAACCACTGAACCCGCTTTTTTGCAAAACCGCTGTTACCGGTTCGTGCTTCTTTTCTGTCGTGTTGTTGCTCTGTCATGGTGCGTTGGCTTGGTGGCTCTTTTGCAAAACTTGGCTTTAACGTTGGGCTTGTGCGGTTTTGCAAATGTGCCACCTAATGCGTTGGCTTTTAAATTCTTTGCATTCGTTGTGATTCAATTTTATTAATGTCCTTAATTGATATTTGATGTCTGTCTATCATTTTTGTTAGTTGTTGTCTGTTAACAAGTTCCACAGAGTTTGATTGAGCTAACATTGTCGTTGTTGAGCTGTAGTCGTTATTGGTTACGGCTGTCAGTTTAAATTTTACGTTGAACTTATTCTCATAATATGTTTTAGCTGTATAGATTTCTTGAATTGCTTCTCTGCCAACTAAAGTTTTTGTCTGTTTAACCTGTAGCAGATAATTGGCTTGGTCTCCCAATAAAACTACATCAACACCTTTGTCATTGGAATAGGGTGTCAAGTGAACATCAAAGCCCTGTTGCTTATATAGTGCAGCAATTGCTGCTTCAAAAAGATTTGGATTGAGTTTGTCGATTTGTTGGATAGTTAATGCTTCCGTTTTTGTCTCTGTTTCAAAACCAAATATATTTCCAAAGAGTTCATCAGGTCTTACTTCTGCTTGCTCTGTTGGGAAAAGCGTATTACTCGCTAATGCTTTTTTATTGTTCAATAAACTGTCGAGAATCTCATCAAATGATTTTAGTTTTTCTCCATTCTCATTTTTCATCGCATCTGGAAAAACAGCCATAGGATAATAAACAAAAACATCTTTTTGTTGCCCTATTCGATATGCTCTGTCTGTAGCTTGTTCTTCTTTTGCTGGATTCCAATGTCTAGAATAATGTATTACATGATTAGCTTCGGTAACATTCAAACCAACCCCAGCGGCTAAAGGAGACATGATAATCACATTAAAGCCGTTTTCACTCTGAAAGCGGTCAATTGTTTGCTGTCGGCTCTGCTTTGCTGCACTTTCCCTTTGCTTGGTGCTTGGGGTGTCACCATTAATTATGCTCGAAAAAATACCGAAAGTGTCATAAACTACTTTCTGCAACATCTTTTGTGTTTCTTTCCTGTCTGCAAATACAATTACTTTGTCATTCTTTGTTTTTATATCAGCTAAAATTCCAATAGTAGTTTGGAGTTTGGCAGATGTTGCAATCAATTCTTCAGAAGAGTAGTTTAAGATTTGGTTATCCAACAAATATGGGTGGTCTGAAATATCTCTAACTGCCCAGAGTGATTTCAATTTCTGATTTCTACCATCTACACCTGATAATTCTGAGTTGTTTGCATTCTCAATTTCAATTTTGTATCGTTCAAGTTGAACATCAGGCATTATTTTCTTTATCCTTGAATTGTTGTTATCATGCTTCGCAGGTAAGTCTTTAGCTACATCTTTCTTTAATCTTCGTTTAATGAATATTCCAATTTTATTTCTCAAACGTTCAGTGAGTTCTTTGATGTCTGTATTTTCTTCTTTAAGGGGATTCTGAAATTCCTTTGCAAATTCTTTTGCATTACCCAATAAACCCGGAACGGCAAAATCTATAATGCACCAAATATCAATCAGGGTATTTTCAACAGGGGTTCCAGTCATTGCAATTTTAAAATCTGCTTTTAAAGCTTTACTTGCATTTGTAACCAATGTTCCTGGAGTTTTTATCTTCTGTGCTTCATCAAGTGCAACTACGGCAAAATCTACAAGGCATAATGTGGCTTGATAGCTGCGAAGTGTTTCGTAATTGGTTAGGATAATATGTTGCCTTTGTAATTGCTGTGCTTCTCTTTGATTTTGTATTTGATCAAATGCTCTTGTTAGGTTTGTTGAACCGTAAAGTTTGGTAAGAGAAAGATTTTGTGGTGAAAAGAATTTCTGATATTCATTTTCCCAATTTTCAAGCAAACTGACAGGTGCCACAATTAAGTAAGGTTTGTTCTCCTGACTTATCTTACTGTGCCATTCAATGAAATAAAGTAATTGCAGAGTTTTACCTAAACCCATATCATCAGCAAGCAAGCAACCGCTTAAATTCTCCTTATGTAAGGTTTGTAGCCACGAAATGCCCTCAACTTGGTGCGTTTTTAAGTTTATTCCTGAAAATAAATTGTCAATTTCAGAAAAACTGTGATTGATATTATCTGGTGAACTGACATTTTGTATAAACTCCGTTAGTTCAGCATTTTCCTTGATTATTAAAACCTCATTTTCAGAATTTCTTTCGTTTCGGTTTAAGGGTTCTTTTGGATTTTCAAACTGTCTCTTAGCTGTTTTAATCAGGTTTTCAGCCTCAAGAATCGGAATTTCAACATCCTCCCACGTTACGGTTTTTTTGTTGCTTTTAACTGCATTTTCTTTTTCTTCTATGAATGCACTTAGTTTTTCTGGTGTCTTTAAATAAATTCGTTTTTCACCATGAACCTTATCTTTTATAGCAATACCGGGTATCCATTCTGATTTGTAAGGGCAAACGAAAGGATAGAATTTAGGTTTGTATATCCCAATTTCTTTTACTCTTTCGCTGTAGAATACAGTAAAGTCAGTTTCTTCGTCATCAAAGAAAAGTTCAGGATTTTCTACAATTTTCTGAATGGTTTCGGGGTTTTCAATTTTCCGTATTCCTTTTAATTTTTGAAGTTCTTCCTTTTGTTTAGATGTTACTAATATTCTAGTGGTTGTTTGGTCTTCATTTGTTACAGGATAAACATCCCGAATAGTAGGCAGTTGATCAAATCTGTTCACAAAAGCGAATTCGTTTTCAATGCCAACATTTGGAATAATTTCTAATATGCCATTATTGAACTGAACATCAATCTTGATTTTGTCAGGGCAAAAAACCTCTTGACTATTCAAATAACTATCCAAAATCAAAGCTGCTGATTTTGAAATTGTTTTAATATCTACAAAACGTTTAAGGTTATTCTGAAATGTCCTTTCTGCTTCTGTTAGGCTATTAAAACTATCCAACGCTTCACAAATCTGATATTGATTTTCAGAAAGCAGATATTCTGTGCCGTTAATCCTTACTTCTGCACCTTTTCTTTCTGCCTGAAATCTTGTGCCATTAGGTGCAAAGTCATAAAATCCATATTTGAACTTAAAACTGTTTTGATTTAATTGTCCGTCTGACTGTATGTATATTTCATAAGGATATTCGTCAGGTAATCCAAGTATCTGTTTGTTTATTTCGCTCAGTTTTAAGATTTCTAAAGTTTCAACCTCGCAGCTATCAAATGATAAATCCGCAATTCCGTTGTCATGAAGTTCATATAGGATTGAAAGCTGGGCAAGAAAGTCATTCTTCAAATCTTCCCAATTAGAAATAGGAATCCTAAATCCATCATTATTCTGAATGTAAAATGAAAAATTCTTGTTATATGTGTGGCTGAATTTCATCTTAGAACTTTTTCTTTTAACCAGTGATTAAACTTGTGTTCCCAGTTAGAGTTATGGAATAATCGACCTTCTTCACTTGTGTAATAATAATTTGCATCACTTTGTATTGCTAATGGCAGAGAGCTGTTTCTTAAATCTTCAACACTATTCAATCTACTATTCAAAGTTGGTCTGTTAGGGCTGCTCATTTTATAGGCACAGCAAGCAAAGCCTTCATTACTAAATTCAATAATCATGTAATCCCCAATGTAAAGAATAAAAGCAGATACATCTCTGTTACTATAGACCGTTGTGAACCTAGCCTCTAAGTATTCAGCAATTCTTTCATCTCTTTTTAAGAGAGTTTTAGTAAAACTTGGTCCATAAACTTTGAATGAAGAAATTTGAGGTGCATACTTCAACCAAAACCTTTTTCGCCTTTCATCATTTATACATACGTTGAAAAAAACATTTATAAACTGACGTGTAATCCACTCATTCAGAATTTTCCTTGCGTTTATTAAGTCTGACTTCTCTTTCTCGGTTGCATTATTGAAATCAGCCCAAACACTTTTGTTTTCTGGGTCTCCAATGAATTTAAAAGCAAGATGTTTCACTTTGTCTTGCAATGCTGAGTATTCAGGCTTATTAGCTTGTACTATAAACTTGCTGACAATTCTTTTATTGGTATTGGAGTTTTTATGAAAATCTAAAGCATTCTCAAAATCGTCAATCAGGTTTATTAAATCATTTTGTTTTTTATCGTAGTATGCAACCAATACCTTTGAAAAGTAAGGATATAAGAACCACGATTCCGGTAAGGACAAAATTTTTGGAGCTTCCTTTATTGAAACGTTATTCAATGCCAATTCATTACCAAATACTAAATCCCCATTTTTAAGGTCAAAGTATTTAAGATTTTTCTTGAAAGCATTTATCGTATTTCTATTCCCGTTATATGCTGTTAGTTTTTCCCCAATAAAGTCAGCTAACGTATTTAATGACGTTCTATTTTCAGTTTCCCAATTTTTCAAGTAGCAGTCAATAATTCCAATTAGGAATGAATCTCTCCAATTTGAACTCAATAGCTGTAAAGCATAGTTGATTTCTTTTTCATTGTTGAATATTGCTGACAGCTCGGTTTCGGAATAAGAAAGCGAATAAGTTAAAGTTCGTAATTCTCGCCTGTCAAAGCCAGTATTATTGGTTTGAATGGAGGATTTGAATTTTTTGAAAACTTGTGGTATTAAATTATTGCCATTAAAGTTGAATGAGGCTGCTCCAACTTGTTCGGTTATTTTTTTTAGCTTATCAATTCTTATTTCGTTAAGTTGTGTGAGAGAAGTAGGGATTATTTTTTGAGCCGCTTGCTGTAAAGCAGACGGCAAAAAATGAAATTCCAATATGTCATTCATATTTTGCATATTAGTTTCTTCTTCCGTTTAGTTTGCTTAGTTGCTCAGTCAATTCTTCTAAAATGTCCTCCTGCTTTGATGAAGCAGCAGCTAGTGATTCTGCTGTTTTTGTTAAGTGCTCGGTGTATTTACCTAAAAATGTTTCTAGGCTTTGGCTAACAGTTGTTTGATAATCTTTTAGACCATTATTTATTTTGGAAAAAATTTCTTGTAATCCTTTTTCTATGATGTCAAACTTCTGTGCGTAGTCTGCTGAAACCTCTTTTGCAGCAGAAAGTGACTTTTGAATTTCCTGAATTGTGCCTGAATTGTTTTGCAAAAACTCGTTTGAATATTTTGAAAAGGTTAGCTGTGATTCACCGAACTTACTTGATGACGCATTTACGTCCTGTGAAATGTTTCTAAATGTGGCTATAACCCGTTCCAAATCGCTTTGTGCTTGATTGAGCTTTGTTATGGTTTCAGTAACACCATTTGAAAGGCCATTCATTTTTTCAATACTTGTGTTGAATGCACTTAATAGACTGTCTGATACTTGAAGATTTTGAGATTGCTTTGTGAGTAGCGTTTCCTGACCTGCTTGTAAATCACCAACTTTATTTTTAAGAATCTCACTCATTTCCTCGACTTGCTTTCTCATTTCATTGGTTGATTGCTCTGACTGTGAAAGTGTTTGCTGAGATATTTGCTTCACCACGTCTTGCAATCCTCTGAAATTTTCATTCAGATTATCGGTCATTACTTGCAATTTTGTTGGAAAGTCGGTCAACGAACCGCCAGCCTGACCAAGCAAACCTGCAAGTCGTTCCATTTCATTTTTTGTATCACCACTCATTGAAGTTTTAAATTCTTCAATCATTTTGCCCATTGATTCCTGCAATTCTTTCACGATATTTTGAGTCATGTCAGTTGCTGGGTCTTGCAGTTTGTTACCTAGATTCTCAATTTCTGCTTTTACTAATTTCAATTCTGCAACAACACCTTCGGTTGGATTATTAAGTATTTGTTCAAATCCTGCTGAAATAGTCAGTGCTAAATCAGTTGAAAAAGTTTGCAATGAGTTTGATTGTTTTTTGGATTCTTCATAAATGTCTCTTAAGACATTTCCTGGCTTTATTACATTGCCGTTTTCATCAGTTGAGGAAAGATCTTTTTTAAATTCGATTAAAACTTCTGTCAATTTTTGAATTGCGATAGTTTCTTCACTAAGAACGCCTTCTTCTAATCTCTTCCTTTTAATGTTAGTCCAAAAAGAGAACAGAACAAGAAGTGCAACTCCAAATATTGAAACAAGGAATGCCGTTTTCAATCCATTCATTAATTCCGGAATACTCTTTTCTATGTCGTTGCTGTCAAAATTCCAAAGCCCAATTGCAATTCCTAAGAATGTAAATAGTATTCCAAGCGTAGGGAAAAGATGGGGAATGAAGTCAAATAAATGCTCATTATTGTTTTCTCGGTTTCGCTTGTAAATATAAAATGCTGCCCAAATAGCAACTATTAGGATTATTCCAATTCCTGATATTACTTCAATACTCATTTGTCGTCAATGTTTTTTAATGCTTCGTTTATTATGGCTTCACTTGTTGTTACAATTCTAAATTCAACTCGTCTTGATTTGTCATTGTCAATTTCCTGATTACTCTCAAAAGTAAGTTTGTAATTTTTATCTACTGTTCTTCCATAGGAGAGACCATTGGCTGTAAGCCAATACTGCAATCTTTCCTTCTCATCTGTTTTAAGACTTGAAAAACATTCCTGTGTTCGTAAAAACGCCAATACATTCCTTCCTCTGTCTTGTGAAAGTTTCATATTGTCAATATATGGGTCGCCAGTTAAACCAATTGGTTTAGTGTCTGTATGCCCTTCGATTCTAATTTCAGCAATTTTGTCTTTGTACTTGTCTTGCAAAACAACCGTTAGGTATTTTGGTAGAAACTCAGATAAAATAGTTTGAAAGTATGGTGTTATCTCTGATTTGCCAGTTGGGAAGAGCACTTGCGGATTTGTAAATTTTATTGAAAGGTCGTTATCAAGTTTCAAATTCCATTTTGCAAAATCATTTTTGAATGCTTCTTTTAATTCATTGTATAAAGCAACTTTTGATTCTTCGTAATCTTTAAAAATTTGGTTTTGTTGCTTTTGTCGTTTTTCTACTAATGCCATATATGATATTGACATAAACAGAAAAATCACCATTAAAACCGTCATAAGGTCGGCTAAGGGAATCCAATGGCTTTCTTTCTTTGTTCCTGACATTACACTATT
>JAKQEZ010000665.1 GCA_029558435.1 Bacteroidota bacterium | reverse complement strand
GGAGATTGTTTCAATAAGTAAGTCGTTTTGCTTTGACAATTGCAGCTTAACTTCGGATTCCTCTACCATTCCTGTATGGTCAACAATAAAACTTTTGTTTTCATACTTAATCTGGTCGGCAATCGGGACATAAGCAACGCCTAGCTTATTTACTTTGTAATCTCTGAAAATTTCTTTGTGTTGCTTATTAAACTCATTAATTCTTTCATCTAAGGAATTAATTTGCTTAACAATTCCATTCTCTTTTATCATAAAATAAATAAAAGGAATAATTAGAACACAAAGCACCCATTTCCAAAGCTTTGCTTTTGACAAATCTTTGTTTAACATGCTTCTTTCTTCTTCGAGTTTCGCAATTTCTTTTTCAATGCGTTCCTCTTCTTGTACTATTTTTTCAGCCATTGACTGGTAATAGTTGAATAATATCTTCGCCTGGTCTTGGTAGATATTACTCGTTTCAGGAAAAATTTTACCTTTCATACGATTTGATTTACTGGATTTATATTAATTTGAGAAAACTTGTTTGCGTTCTTTATATGTCCTCTCGCAATTTTTAATATTGCTTAAGATTTTTTCATAATTCAACGGATTATCAAAGAAACAATCAGTTAGTGATCGCATTTCATTTACAAATTGATTTTCTAACTCAAAAGCAGCACTACTATTACTAGGAGACAAATACTTGAGATCTTCTTGTAATTCATTAATGCGAGTTATGATATCGGATTGGATATTATTCATTGCATCTATTTTTAATTGTAATTCTTTTGTAGCCTTCTTCATTTCATCAATTCTGTCTCTGTTTTGTTTTTCTTCAATATAAACTTCTCTAACCTTGTCAGATGATGAAAATGCCAAAAACAGTCCAAGCAATACCAGAAAAAACAGAATACCATGAATAATAATTTGATTTGTAAAGTGAATAGGTTTTACAGTGTTGAAAATTACCATAACTCCGATAGCTAGAATCAAATAGAAAAATGTAAAAAACCATCTTAAACCAATAGAACCAATTTGCTTCTGTGATTTATCTTTCAGATTAACCCATGGAAAAATGAAATCAACAAATACAAGACAATAAATTATTGTAGAAACAATAATGTTAAGTATTAATATTTCTGTCTGTACATTTTTTCCGAAATGTAAAAAACAGAAAACAATTAGTGCCTCACCAAAGAGTGCAAGCAACAACGAGAATATTTTTTTCGCATTCATATTTTTTATTGTTTAGTTAACGTTTTTGACCACATTTAGGACAGAACTTTATTGTTGGACTTAATGCTGTTCCACATCTTGTACATTTATTTTCTGCTTGTTGTTGACCACAATTTCCGCAAAATGAACTGCCCGGAGCTAATGGCGTATTACAATTTGTACATAATGCCATTTCTGTTTGAAGCGGAGTACCACAACTTACACAACGCTTTGCATTCTTATCGTTATCGGTACCACACTTTGGACAAGCATCATATGGGTCTCCACAATGAGGGCAAAAACGATGTGTACTAGGAAATTTCTTTGAACAATTTGAACAGTAAACCTCTTTCACTTGATTTACAGGTTGTACATTATTTCCTTGTTGATTTTGATTTGTCCCTCCAAATGTTGGTTGGTTGTATTGCGGTTGCATCATTCCTCCTCCAGCTCCAGCTCCACCTAACCCGCCCATCATATTTGTAGCGACAACAGCACCCAATAGTCCACCACTACCTTGAGCCATTCCTTCCACTGCGCTTTTAGCAACATCAAAGGCTTTTTCTTGTTGCCAGGTATGTCCGCTGATTGCTTGTGCACTTTGATTAGAAATAGCTTCTAATACCTTTCTGCCAACATCAGTTGAACTGTCAATTTCAATGCTTGTTATGTAAAACTTAGTAAGATCCAAACCAAGATTTTCCCAAAAAGGCAACATAACTGTTTTTAAATGTTCAGATATGCTATCTAAATGAGCAGAAATTTGTTTTAATCCAATTCTATTATTAATCATGAATTGCAAAACAGTAGATTTTGTTTTCGTTGAAAATTCTCCAAAAAACTGATCGGTTAAGTCGTTTTGGTCAAATGAATTTTTTGTACCAACTATTTTTATTAAAAATCTTTCAGCATCAGTAATTTTTAAACCATACCTGCCATTTGCAACAAGCGGAATACCTGTATTGTAATCAGCATCATGAATATCCATACGGTCAATTGACCAGTCAATATTATAAGGCTGTAATTTATTTACAAACCAAACTTCCGCTGTAAATGGATTTTTTTTGCCAAAAGGCAGACCATATAAACTCCTTAATATTGGAAGATTCTCCGTGTTAAGAGTATGTTTGCCTGGTCCAAATTTTCCTACAATTTGCCCTTTTGAAAATAAAATTGCCTCTTGTGATTCTTGCACTATCAACTGAGTGTATGTGCTAAGATTTGTCTCAGGAAACCTATAGGCATATATGGTTTGATTTCCTTGAGGTGCCCAACGGACTAGATCAATTATTGCCATAACTATTTAATTTTAAAGTTTGTATTTGTAAATTTACTCTTTTCGTGCAAAGGAAGAAATGGCTCTTTGACTTTTGCGAAGCGTTGGCTTGTGTTTCGGGCAAAAGGCAATGTGCCATTTGTGTGATGGATTTTAAAAACAAAAAATGTGGGTCGGCAAAAAACAAAACTTTATCGGGTCGGCTGGCGTGGTCGGCAGTCATTCTGTTTTGATTTTCTTCTTTGTCTTTGTATGTCGTCTTGTCAATTTTCATGTCGCTGTCTTTTTTCTTAGGCTTGCTTGTAACGCTTGAGGCTAAAAGCTGGCGGGCATTTCGTAGCTCGTCACTGTCAACCTGCGATGAAGTTTATTAGATGTACTGCCC
>JAKQEZ010000650.1 GCA_029558435.1 Bacteroidota bacterium | reverse complement strand
CTTTTTATTTTGCAAAAAAATTAGGAGCTAAATACAACGTTCCTTGGATTGCAGATTATAGAGATCCTTGGAGTCAGAATATAAAAAAACAAAATTCTATTTATAAGTTCTGGATTAACAGTCTTGAAAAAAAAATAGTTTCAGCATCTGCATTAATCACAACAGTTCCCTCAATTAATTCAGTTATCAACAAACTATTTTCAAATAAAAAAATCATATCAATATCAAATGGTTATGATAATGAAATAATAGATAGAGTTTCAACAATTCCTCAACAAACAAATATATTAACGTTAACTTTTGTAGGAACTTTGTATGATTGGCATCCGTGGAAAGCTTTTCTATTGACTTTATCAAAAATAATTGATTCTAAAGGAATAAAAATTCAATTAAATCTATATGGTGTCAATAAAAGTGAAGAAATCATTGCATTTATAGATAAATGCAATCCGAAACTAAAAACTACTGTTTCCATTTTTCCAAGAATTCCGAACTCGGATTTACTTTCAAAAATTGCTAAAGAAAATGTAATGTTACTTTTCAATTACTATCATTTCAACGGTACTAAAATTTATGATTATTTAGGATTAAAAAGACAAATTCTATTTTGCTTTGATAATGATAAAGATGCATTGAAACTAAAACAAAAATACTTTGATACGGATGAATGTAAAAATAACAATGACCGTCCTCAAAGAGATATTATCATGAAGCACAATGCTGGGATAATTGTAAAAGACCAACAACATTTATATGAAGTTCTTGAAAATTTAATTGAAGAATTTGAACAAAATGGAAAAATAGGATGTAATTCTGATAATGTTGAGATTTATTCACGTAAAATACAAGCAAAACACCTTGCAGATATAATAAAAAACCTATGACCATCGCTATTATCAATTATGGAATGGGAAATTTGTTTTCCATTGAAAAACGCCTCAAACGCATGGGAGTTGAAACCATTGTTGCCTCCAATGCTGCAGATTTAATGCGGGCTGATAAGTTCATCCTTCCTGGAGTTGGTCATTTTGGTAAAGCAATGCAACAGCTGCAACAGTTAGATTTAGTTGAACCTCTTCAAGATTTGGTGCTCCAACAAAAAAAGCCGATTTTAGGAATTTGCTTAGGGATGCAATTGCTAGCCAATTATTCAGAAGAAGGTGAAACAAAGGGTCTAGGGTGGATCAATGCTGATGTGAAACGCTTTCAAATAAACGATTCTAAAAAATACAAAATTCCACACACTGGTTGGAACGAAGTAATTCCCCAAAAATCGTCACCATTATTTGAAAATTGCGCTGCTCCAATGGAATTTTATTTTGTTCATTCTTATTACTTTAATTGCGCTGAAGAACAAGATGTTTTGGCAATTTCTAATCATGAGAAAAATTTTGTTTGTGCTGTGCAAAAAAACAATATATTTGGCGTACAATTTCATCCTGAAAAGAGCCATGAAATTGGAAATACACTGCTTAGAAATTTTGTAAACTATTAAATGAACCGTCCACGCATTATTCCGGTACTCTTGCTTCAAAACGGAGGATTGGTAAAGTCTATACAATTTAAAAATCACCAATATATTGGCGATCCCATCAACGCGGTTAAACTTTTCAACGATCTCAAAGCGGATGAATTGGTATTGTTGGATATTGATGCCACAAAAGAAGGACGAAGCATTTCACTTGATTTGGTTAAACAAATAGGCGAAGAAGCGAATATGCCTTTTTCAGTCGGAGGTGGAATTAAAGATATTGCCACCATTCAACAGTTGATTCAAGCGGGTGCCGAACGTGTTATCATCAACACAGCAGCATTTGAACAACCCAATTTTATTAAGGAGGCGAGCTCTATGTTTGGTTCATCAACCATCAGTGTTTGCATCGACTATAAACGTACTTTATTTCGAAAAGAAATTGCAACAATTAAAGGTGGAACTACCAATTCTTCCTACTCATTAATGGAAGCAGTTGCTTTTGCCGCCAATCAAGGTGCTGGTGAAATTATTGTTCAAAGCATCGAAAAAGACGGAACGATGAGTGGATTTGATAGCTCAACGCTCCAAAAAATTAACGATAGTGTTTCCATCCCTGTTGTGGCATTGGGTGGTGGTGGCTCTAAAAGTGATTTTGAATCCTTGTACCAGGCAACACCGTTAAATGGAATTGCCGCAGGAAGTTATTTTGTTTTTCAAGGAAAATTAAGAGGTGTTTTAATTCAATATCCTCCCGTTTCAAATTATACATTTGCTCAATGAATACTACTAGAACATATCAACTATGCAACCGTTGCGTAATGGACACAAGCGATGTCAACATTACGTTTGACGAAAAAGGAAATTGCAACCATTGCGAAGGATATATTGAAGCTTTGCAACAATACACCTATCGTCCAGGTGTTTCTGAAGACCAATGGAAGTCAATTCTAGCAACTATAAAAGAAAAAGGGAAAGGCAAACCCTACGATTGTGTAATAGGAATCAGTGGCGGAGTGGATAGCTGCTATACCGCTCATTTGTGCAAAGAATTTGGATTGCGTGCCCTCCTTATTCATGTTGATAATGGCTGGAATACAGAAATTTCTGTCAAAAATGTCAAAACTATGGTTGAAAAACTAGGTTTTGATTACCAAAGTTGTGTGATAGATTGGAATGAGTTCAAAGAAATTCAACTGGCATTCTTAAAATCGTCGAGTGTAGATTTAGAATTGCCAACAGATATTGCCATTTTGGCCAATAACTATCAAACTGCTGCAAAATTTAAAATTCCAACAATTATTTCGGGTGGAAATTTTTCTGCCGAAGGGATTCTACCGCATCAATGGGGATACCATGTTTTTGCTGATTTCAAATATTATAACTCCATTGTCAAAAAATACAGTAAAGTTCCTTTGAAAAAAGTACCTACTGTTGGCTTTTATGGGCAGTTTTACTATAAAATAGTGAAAGGCATTAAAACGTATTATCCGTTGAATTACATCCAGTTTGACAAAGACAAAGCTCGTCAGTTTTTGATAGAAAATTATGGTTGGGAAAGCTATGGAGGCAAGCACCACGAATCGGTTATTACTGCATTTTGGCATTCGTATGTGATGCCTGTAAAATTTAACATGGATTATAGACGAGCTACTTTGTCTTCTCAAATTTGCTCGGGGCAAGTTACGCGTGAACAAGCTATGGAAATTTTGAAAGAACCAGCTTACAATGCAGAAAAAATCCAAGAAACAAAGCAATACATAGCTAAGAAATTTGGAATCAGCATTGAGGAATTGGAACATTATTTACAACTTCCTCCCAAAACGTATGTGGATTTTCCTAATCAAAAGCAATTTATAGAACGAATGTTTAATTGGTATAAGAAAATTAAAGGGTAATTTCAGAAACGGTTGGGATTTTTGAGGTTACTGCGTTTTTTTTAACCGCAATGGACGCAAAGAAGGCGCAATAAACGCAAAGGAGAGTAAAATTCAAAAATTGGAGTTCCAACTAATTTTTGAGTAGGAATATATCTCCCTCCTTGAGGAGGGATTAAGGGAGGTGACTTTTGTAATAACTGAAATATTCTAACAATACACTCAATATTTATATACTATTTTAAATTGATATTCAAACTAATAATTAAATAAGAGTATATCTCTTCCGAGAAGCGGAAAGGGATTAAAGGTGGTGAAGTGTAAAGAAATAAGTAAGTTACAACCCAATTATTTACCTAGATTCCACTATATATTTAAGGAGATGCAATAAAAGAATGTAACCTTCATCAAGATATTAAATTTAATCGTGGATAATACAATGCGAAAAGCAGCTTATGTGTGTTATCACCTCCCTCTTTCCCTCCTCAAGGAGGGAAGTTGGTAACACTTTTTATTTTTTTTGAAAATTCTGCAGTGAAACGAAGCCTATTACGGGTTGATGCATCAAATAATTTTACAATAAAACGCTACTTTAATTAATCTTGATGGAAAACAAGAGCCGCTGCGCCTAAAATAGCTGCATTATGGTCTTGTATGGTTGAAATTACTACTTTGGTTTTATCTTGATAAATTTTCAAAGCAGCAGCATTCATATAGGCTTCTACTTGTTGAGCAAACGCTTGACCCACTTTTGCTAATCCGCCAAATAAAACAAAAGCTTCTGGGTTGGAAAAACACATAAAGTCGGCTAGTGCCTCGCCCAACATTTTTGCTGTATAATCTAAAATTTCTATTGCAAAAGCATCGTTGTTATTGGCTGCTATTACCACGTCTAAACTAGTTGGATGTGCAATTGCGTTAAGTGTTGAACTCGCTTTCTTATCAGAAGGCATTTCGTTGATGCTTCTTACCACTCCTGTTGCCGAAACATAGGTTTCTAAACATCCTTTTCTGCCACATCCACACAATCTTCCGTCTTTTTCTACTCGCACATGGCCATATTCTCCTGCAAAGCCAAAAGCACCATGCATCAATTTACCATCCACTATGACTCCACTTCCTAGTCCAGTGCCTAAAGTAATAGTTACAAAATTTTTCATATTGCGTGCAGCCCCAAACTTCATTTCACCAACAGCAGCAATATTTGCATCGTTATCAACTATACACAACAAGCCAAATTGTTTTTCAAAGATTTGAGCCAGTGGCACTATGCCTTTCCAAATTAAATTGGGTGCAAATTCAATGTTTCCTTTAAATCGGTTGCCATTTGGTGCACCAATTCCAATACCAATTAATTGTGAAAAATACGACTGTTTGGAAAGAATGGAATAAATGTAGTTAGCCAATTTATCAGCAGTCTCAAAATCATTGGTTGACACAGATTCTTCTAACAGAATTTTTCCATCTTCACTCACAACACCAAATGCAGTGTTGGTTCCCCCAATATCAATTCCTAAAGCTAGCTTTTCTGTCAACATTACTTTAATTTATTATTCCACTCAGTATAAAACTGTTCTAGAAATTTTTTCATAAATGCAACACGTTCTTCTGCCAACTCTTTTGCAGTGTTTGTATGCATTTTGTCGGGCAAAAGTAACAATTTTTCGTAGAAATGATTAATAGTTGTTGATTTTGAATTTTTATATGCTTCAAAAGATGTGTGCAATTGCGGTTTTATTGCAGGATCGTATATCGGAGCACCTGTTTTTCCGCCATAGGCAAAGGTTCTTGCGATGCCTATTGCACCCAAAGCATCTAAGCGGTCGGCATCTTGAACAATTTTTGCTTCGAGGGATGATGTTGTATCTGCAACATGCGCACCTTTGTAGGAAACACTGTTAACAATCGCTTTTACTTGATGTGCCAATTCTTCACTCCCTCCACATTGCATTACTGCTTGATGCGCCACTTCTCCACCCAATTTTTCATCACCACCATTAAACTTATAATCAGAAATATCGTGCAATAATGCTGCTAGTTCAATAATCAACACATCTCCACCTTCTTTTGATTGCAGGTAAAGGGCATTGTTGCGTACTCTGTCAATGTGAAACCAATCGTGACCGGTTGCAACATCACCACATGTTGATTGAACAAAATCGACCGTCTTTTTAATTATTTCAGATGAGTTCATGTTGTGTAAACATAATAAAAAATGGGATACCCTTTCGAGTACCCCATCAATTTATTTTGAGAGAAAATTATTTTACTACTTTAACGGTATAAGAAGATTGGTCGCCTCCTTTAACTGTTACAAAATAAACTCCTCTGTTCCAGTTTT
>JAKQEZ010000638.1 GCA_029558435.1 Bacteroidota bacterium | reverse complement strand
TTGTGCAAGGTTTAACGGTAGTAATTCTATTGAATTTTGTGCTAAAATCCGCCACATCGCCAAGCCGAAAACCGTTACCTGCAATATTCACACCGATGAAAATAAATTAACACCATATGAGAAATAAAGTATTTATTCTTTTGCTTCTAATGGTTTTTTCTTGTCAAACAAAAGAAAACAACCAAAATAAATCGTCTAAAACCGAACTTGACGCTATATTCGAAAATAAATTTGAACATAGTTTAATTTCTCGTGGAGATAATTTTCCTGATTTCGATTTCACAAAAGATAGTATGGACTTGTTTTTAGTATCAACACACCAAAACATTCCTGTTTCAGAGTTTGAGGACAAAACAAAATTTTCTAAAAATAAGATTGCACAAATTGTATCACTATTGGAAAGTAAAAATTGGCTACATATTGAAAATGGAGAGCTCAAGCCAAGTGTGTTTATTGCTACAGAAAAAGAAGGCAACAAACTTTTTGAGTATTCAATACCAATTGCAAATGAAATAGTGGCAAGTATTGAAAATGAACTTCCAAGAATTAAGAAACAGTTCGAGCAAACTAATATATCAAAAAAACAAGACTTTAAAGATTGGTCTTTTCTTATTTTAAGTAATGTATTGCTTGACTCTTGGCAAATCGACAATGTAGAACAGGAATTTTTAAAAAAAGACCAAAGACCAAAAAGACACGGTAAAAATTACTATTTCAGCGTAATGGAAAACAACAAAAATAATAGGGAGGCTTTTGGTATTTATGGGAATCAATATGACGAAAAGGATGGTAAATCCGTCAGCATCTATGGGAACAATAGAAATGGGGTAAAATCTTCTTCAATCGCAAATTTAATTTCAAAATCTGACAATCTAATTTTAAATAATATTGCTACTATTTTTAAGCCTAAGCTCATAAATATTCTAAATCAATATTCGGAATATAGTATGAAAGTATACAAAGAAACAGGTTACGATAAAGAAATTACTTTTGATGAGTTTTTTATTTGGTGGTATCATTTCATTTACACCAAAGCAACAGATATTATGAATGAAAAACAAATGTTAGAAATTCCCAAAAGTGGTAATTTTGAATATATACTTGAAGAATAAAATACTGCAGGTAACAGCCGTTTTGCAAAAGCGGGGGTTTCGTGCCTCCATGAAAGTGAAGTGCTAAATTTAAGCTTTGTGCATCTAATGAAGTTTAGTGCTGAAAAACCCCGCCTTCGCAAAGCGGCAAAACGTTACCTGCTATGTTAGGACGACCGTTCACAACGACACAGTTTGACGGACTGACATTCTAACTTTGCAGAAAACGGGGAAGCCGAAAACCGACCAGAGTAGGCACAAAATTTTAAAACCAAAACAAAATGGCGAATTTTTATTGCAAATGGTGCGGGACAAAGCACTCAAGCGTTTCAAGCTTGACAGCCAATTCTTGCTCAAAAAACCCAGACGGGAAAAAGCACGAATTGTATGAAGGAAGTGAAAAATCACAATACACTTGCAAGTATTGTGGAACAAAACATTCTTCTATCTCTAGTTTGACAGCTAACTCTTGTTCAAAAAGTCCTTCAAAAAAACACCACCCAGCATTATGAAATGCTTATACCAAAGGTGGCTTCGCCACCTTTGGTATTTTTAACACTCTTAATTCAAAACGGAAATGACTGAAACAGAAAATAAAACAGCCAAAAGCATTCAACAGCTTTTCAAAAATTCGGACTGCGTTAGAATACCAGCATATCAACGAGCTTACAGTTGGGGCGACAAACAATGTTCTCAATTTCTTGAAGACCTTTTAGAACAAAAAGGAAAGAAATATTATTTAGGGCAATTCCTTTTTGAAAAAGATGGGAACACACTTTTTATAATTGACGGACAGCAAAGACTTACAACAACAATTCTTTTTCTTTCTGCAATCGCCAAAATCAAAATTCTAAAAGGCGAAAATGTTGACAGTATTAGAGAAATCTATTTGACAGACGTTTTTAAGACTATTGATGACGATCAAGTAATTTTCAAAAAAGTTACTCAAAAACATTTGGTATCAGCAATTGACGACACCGAAACAATTTCACAAAAGAGAATTATTGAAGCGTTTAACTTCTTTGAAACAGAGTTAAGCAAACTTGACAACGAGAATTTAAACTTAGTTCAGCAGACATTAGAAAACGCAGTAATCAGCACGTTTTACATTACCAATAAAGTTGAAGCGACACAGGTTTTTGAATATCAAAACAACCGTGGCAAAGAACTTTCAAGATTTGAAGTAATCAAAGCATATTTAATGCACCAGATTTACATTCAAAGCACAAACAACAATCAAGCGAATAATGACATTGCAGAAATTCAAAGCATTATTTCCAAAACATATAGATACATTGAAGCAGTTGAAGGCTACTTCACTGAGAACGAACTTTTAGATAATTACTGCAATTTGTTTTTTAACATTGGCGGTAACATTGAAGCAATAAAGGAAAAGCTAATCAAAGAAGAAAATAAAACGCAATGGATAAAGTTGTTCTTTGAAAACTTTGTTGAACTAACGCACAGTGCTAAAAGTATTGTAAGCAATAAAAACCAATCAGATATTACAAACCTGTTTTTTGTTGGCAATGAAGCAAATTGGAAACTTGTTTTATTAACAATTTTCTATAAGGGAGAAGTAACAGGCGACACATTTAAAAAGATTTTGAAATTATTAGAAGTGCTTTGCTTCAAGCTAAAACTTGGCGACTATCGCACAGACTATTTACCTCATTATTCAAAACAGTATTTCAATCCAAAAGTTGCTTATAATATTGACAATCTATATCAAGATATTAAGAATGTAACTGAAACAGGATTTAAGTGGTATTGGAATGACGGAGACAGATTTAAAAACATAATCACAAACTATTTTGACAACGAAAAATGGCACTACAACCGAAATACAATCAAGTTTGTATTGTGGCAATATGAAAATAGTTTAAGACTTAAAAATCGTTCAGGTGCATTATTAGACAAAGACCTTTATAACAGTTACACAATTGAACATATTAAACCACAAAATCCGACAGACGAAGAATACAGCGAAGAGTTTAGAAAAAACTTCTTACAACTTGCAGGTAACTTGGCTTTACTGACACAGAGCCAAAACAGTAAATTCGGTAACAAATCGTTTGACAAGAAAAGTGAATTGTTTCAGGACACAGCCTTATCAAGTTACACTGAAATAAGAGAAAAATCTCAATGGACAGAAACAGAAATAACGGAACGACACAAACGTATTTCAGACTTTGCAAAACAGTATTTCGACACTTCAAACCTATGACGAAAGTCAGAAACACAACAGGTAACAGGCGTTTGGCAAAAAAGCGGGTTCAGTGGTTAATTGAACATTCTACCTCGTATCAAATTTTGTGCTGGGTTGACAGTTTAGTGCTTCG
>JAKQEZ010000617.1 GCA_029558435.1 Bacteroidota bacterium | reverse complement strand
ATCATTCAGAAAACCAAAGACAATTTTCTTAATCCACAGGCTTCAAAATATTTGTTTAACGACAAAATTGTAATTGACGGAAAAGAAGTGCTCATCAAAGAAATTGACAACTTTGAAGAAGCCGACAATCAGAATATCAATTTGAAGTTTACCACCATTCAACAGCTTCATATTGACCTGAACGACACCAAAGAAAACAGCGTAACCTACGAAGATTTTAAAGACAAAAAATTGGTTTTAATTGCTGACGAAGCTCACCACTTGGTTGCAGGAACAAAATCAGGCAATTTGTTTGGAAGTTGGGAAGACACCGTAAAGAAAATCCACGAGTCTAACTTTGATAATATCTTATTAGAATTTACGGCAACCATTGACACCGACACTGCGGAATTAGTAAAACACTATCAAGACAAGGTAATTTTTAAATACGACCTTGCCGAGTTTCGGAAAGACAAGTATTCTAAAGAAATCAACCTTATTCGTTCTTTGTATGATGAGCAAGAAAGAATAATTCAAGCATTAATTTTGAATTTGTATCGTCAGGAATTGGCAACTTCAAACAATATCAATTTGAAGCCTGTAATTCTTTTCAAAGCCAAAAAAACAATAAAGGAATCGGAGCAAAACAAAGAGAACTTTCACAAACTGATTGATGATTTTTCAGTGGCAATGGTAGAGAAAATTCAAAAAACTTCTACTGTTCCAATCGTTCAAAAGGCTTTCCAATTTTTTGAAGCCAAAGGCATTTCAGCCAACGAAATAGTAAAACGCATTCAAGCCAATTTCAAACCTGAAAATTGCCTGAGTGCCAATAATGACGCAGAAGCCGAGAAAAACCAAATTTTGCTCAACACATTAGAAGATGAAAACAATCCCATACGAGCCGTTTTTGCCGTTCAGAAACTAAATGAAGGTTGGGACGTTTTGAATTTGTTTGACATAGTTCGCCTTTACGAAGACCGAGACGGCAAAGACGGAAAGCCAGGAAAAACAACACTTTCAGAAGCCCAGTTAATTGGTCGTGGTGCAAGATATTATCCGTTTGCTTTAGAAGAAGGGCAAGACAAGTTTACCCGAAAATTTGATGACGATAATTCCAACGACTTAAAAATATTGGAAGAGCTATATTACCACACCAAAGAAGATAGCCGTTACATATCGGAATTGAAGAAAGCTCTTGTGGATTCGGGCATTTATGAAGATGATGCCAATCTTGTTACGAAAGAATTAAAACTGAAGGATAGTTTTAAGAAAACAGATTTTTACAGAAACGGACACATTTTCTTCAATAAGAAAGTACCAAAGAGTTTTGACAACATAAAATCGTTTGCCGATTTAGGAGTTAAGAAAACTAACTACCGCCACACCTTATCTTCGGGAGTTGGCAGAATGTCAAGTGCTTTTTTTGAAATGG
>JAKQEZ010000614.1 GCA_029558435.1 Bacteroidota bacterium | reverse complement strand
CGGCATACTACAAACCGACCTGAACGCCAAAATAAGCCCAATTAAGGCAGCCGAAACAAGACGGGAATACTTGACTATTGAGGAACTGAATAAACTTGTAAAAACACCGTGCAACAATGATTTATTGAAACGTGCAGCCCTATTTTCAGCCCTTACCGGGCTAAGGTTTTCAGATATTCAAAAAATGGTTTGGGGCGAACTTGAATACATTGAGGGGCAAGGGTATTTCCTGAATTTCAGCCAAAAGAAAACCAACGGAATTGAGTATTACCCTATTTCAGAACAGGCAGTAAGTTTGTTAAACGAAAAAGGCGAACCCACAGCCAAAGTATTTGAAGGGTTGGAATATTCAGCCTACCATAACAAACACCTGTTTCAATGGATTGGAGCAGCCGGAATAACAAAGGATATTACCTTTCATTGTTTTCGCCACACGTTCGCTACCTTGCAACTTTTTAACGGAACAGACATTTATACCGTTTCAAAAATGTTAGGACATAAAGACCTAAAGACAACGCAGGTTTACGCTAAGATTGTGGACGATACCAAGCGCAAAGCAGCCGACAAAATTAAATTAGATATGTAACTACTTAAAGCATAAAGGACAAATGAATTATTTAGAAATAGTATTACAAGGGTATTTCAATGACAATAACAGGGAGTTTTTGGAAAAATATTTTTTCAGGGAGTTTAAAAAAGCAGAAAAGGAACAGTTTTTTGAAGCAGTTGAGTTTTTCAATGGTTGTTTAAAAGTTATTGAGGGTTGGGAAAAACATTTGCAGGACAAAGTTTTTGAACGAAAACGGGAATTGTATTCAGTGTTAAATGCAGCAAGAAACGGTACACTTTCATACGCTGAATTTGAAGGTAAAACCATTGAGGAAAAATGGCAGGAAACAATACAATATTGCGAACAGGAACTTAAAGACGTTCGACCGGACGGAATAGGCAGCCTTTCATTTACAGTACATTTACATTCATTAACAAACGGGCGTATTGCCTATAATATGGCATACAGTGAAGTATTACAAATAAAACATTCAATTTTAATAGCATTTAAGGAAACTCAACCCAATAATGAACCGTTACCACCTCAACCGATTGTTGAAAGCCCTTTTAGTGTACTTGAATGGGCGACTATCTTTTATTATGCAGACGAAACAAAATTACTAACTGAAAGCCGTTTAATTAAAACACGACTGGAGCAGTTTATGAATAAACACCAAATAAATACAACCTTTAATAACTTCAAAACGAAGTATTACGAAGCAAAGAAGCGAATAAACGAAAGGAATGATTATCCAATAAACAAACTTGAATTGATTATACCTTTTCTCAAAGAAAACTATAAACAGACGGTTACTAAAGTTGAGAATGATATAACTATTTTAGAAGAATATAAGCGTGAATATTAAGGGTTTACGTTTTTTATTTCAAAAAGTAACTGTTATGTAACTGGTTATGCCTTATGTACTTGCACCCATTGTTTAACTAAAATAAATAACAATGGAACAAGTAGAACAGGTATTTTTTAACGTGCCGTTATCCAAATTAGAACCAATATTTAAGCGTTGGATAAAAGAAGCACAAACAGAAATTCAACCCTTTAAGGTTGAACCCACCGAACAGTCGGAACAACTCTTAACTGTTCAGGAAGCTGCACAATTTCTAAGTCTTACAGTACCTACCATTTACAGCAAGGTATCAAAAGGCGAATTGCCTGTAATGAAGCGAAGTAAACGCCTGTACTTTTCACGTACTGAACTAATCGAGGATTTAAAGGAAGGGCGCAAAAAAACAAAAGCTGAAATTGAGCAGGAAGCAAAAGCGTATTTGTCTAACAATAAAAAAGCCTTGAAGTAATGGAAAATCAAAACAACAAGGCTAAAACTTTTCAGCATA
>JAKQEZ010000613.1 GCA_029558435.1 Bacteroidota bacterium | reverse complement strand
AATGTATTTGGCTAACAAATTTGAAGCTGACGGAATTAAAACGGTTTATCCAGGTTTAGCAAGTCACCCAAGTCATGAAATTTACAAAACCATGATTAATCCAGAATATGGTTTTGGAGGAATGATGACGATTGACGTAGGAAGTTTAGACAAAGCGAATGCTTTAATGGAATTAATGCAAGAAAGAAATTTAGGTTACTTGGCTGTAAGTTTAGGTTTCTATAAAACATTATTTAGTGCACCTGGAACTTCAACCTCTTCTGAAATCCCAATGGAAGAACAAATTGAAATGGGATTAACAGATGGTTTAATTCGTTTCTCGATTGGTTTAGACAATGATATTGAAAGAACGTATCAAATGATGAAACAATGTATGAAGGAATTGAATATTTTATAAATTTCAAAAATTTTCACGAAAAACCGCTTTTAGCGGTTTTTTTTTATCTTTGAAAGAAAAGAAAGTTATGAAAAAAACCGTATTCCTGCTTATTTTTTTTATATGTTCGTTCGTCAGCAAAGCACAAACAGATACTAGAATCTATGAAATTATTAATAAAGTTTCTGAAGAACGTATCAAGAATGACATCATTAAATTAGCCAATTTTGGAACAAGAAACACGTTTAGCGATACCATTTCCAACAAAAGAGGCATTGGAGCGGCCAGACGATGGATAAAAAATGAATTTGATGTGATTTCAAAAAACTGTAACAATTGTTTGGAAGTTTTTTATCAGAAAGATTTTGTAACTACCAATGATGGTGAACGCGTTCCAAAAGACACATGGATTGTCAATGTAGTAGCCATACAACGCGGAACCAAATATCCTAACCGATTCATCATCATGAGTGGCGATATTGACAGTCGAAATTCTGATACAATGGATTATAATGGCGACGCTCCTGGAGCCAATGACAACGCATCAGGAATGGCAGGAACAATTGAAGCAGCAAGAGTTTTGAGTCAATACCAATTTGAAAGTAGCATTATTTATGTTGGTTTATCTGGTGAAGAACAAGGATTATTTGGCGGAAAAGGACTAGCCGAGTTTGCTGTTAAAAACAATTGGGAAATAATAGGTGTTTTCAATAATGACATGATTGGAAATATTGAAGGCGTGAATGGTGTCATTGACAATCGTTCCTTTCGAATTTTTTCTGAACCAACACCTGCCAATGAATCAGAAAGAACCCGAAATTTAAGACGTTTTTACGGTGGTGAAGTTGACGGAAATTCAAGACAATTAGCTCGTTATGTGGAAAAAATAACTAAAACGTATATGCCAGAAATGAATCCAATGTTAATTTATCGATTGGATCGCTTTGGTAGAGGTGGTCACCATCGTCCGTTCAATGATTTAGGATTTGCTGGAATTCGAATCATGGAAACCAATGAAAATTACAACCGTCAACATCAAAATTTAAGAACCGAAAACGGCATAAAATATGGCGACGTTATTGAAGGTGTAAACTTTGAGTATGCCA
>JAKQEZ010000607.1 GCA_029558435.1 Bacteroidota bacterium | reverse complement strand
TTACAACTTTATTTTTGGCGATTTAACGGGGTAAAATAACACTTTCCTAGAAACAGAGAGGGAAATCTTACAGGTTTCCTTCCTGTTTTGAAGTTATTTTGACGTAAAATCTAAAAGTTGCATTTATAACTTGAATTTAATGATTTATTAGTGTTTTAGGTACTACTATATGCTACTTTAAAAGTCCGAAAATAGTTTATTTTCGGACTTTTATTTTATAGCAATCTTTAAAAATATACTCAAAAGGGTATAGGATTAGGTGTTTTTTGTTAAAATATACCCAATGTAGTATTAAATATCAGGAAAAATGTATATTTGTAGTGTAAAAGGTATAAAAATGAAGGAAAATCTAACCGAATTAAGTAAACACGTCAAACTTAAACGCAAGTTAAATCGTCTTACTCAACCAGAGCTGGCATTAAAAGCTGGTGTTGGGTTGCGATTTGTTCGCGATTTAGAACAAGGTAAAACTACATTAAGAATGGATAAAGTAAACGATGTGTTGCGTTTGTTTGGAGAAACATTAGGCCCCGTTCCTATGAATAGAGAAGATTTATTGAAGTAAGATGCAAAGAAGTGGAAATGTATATATGAACAATGTGTTTTGTGGCACTATCTCTGAAAATGAAGATGGTTACTTTTTTGCATACGATAGCGACTATCTTTCTAGTGCAAACGCAATGGCTGTTAGCCTTACATTACCACTTTCATCGAAACCTTATACAAGTAAAACGCTTTTTGCATTCTTTGATGGCTTAATACCGGAGGGTTGGCTGTTGGATATCGCAGAGAAAAATTGGAAAATAAATTATAAAGACCGAATGGGTTTGCTGTTAACATGTTGCAAGGACACCATCGGTGCTGTTAGTGTGCAAGCAAATGAAAAACTTTAAAAAAAACTATTTGGCTCGGTTATCGCTTCCTTCTGATCGTTTTCAGGAGCAGGAGAGCTTTTATGGTAAAAGATGCTTGCATTGCTACGAACCACTTAAAGAGCCCAATACAGATGTGCACCAAGCATGCAATAAACGGTTTTATGGGCAATTGAAAACACCTGAATTGCTCTATGATTTCGAAAACCTAAAAGAACTCGCTACTCAGGTGATCCAAAGTCAAATGGCGGTTACTGGTGTGCAAGCTAAGGTGTCGTTGAGTTGGTATAGAAAAGCCGAAAAGAATTTAACTAAAAAGCTAACAATAGTTGGTCTATACGGAGATTACATCCTCAAACCACCATCTGAGTTTTACCCTCATTTGCCCGAACTAGAAAGCGTTTCTATGCACATGGCAGCAAAATGTGGTTTGCAAACTGTTCCGCATAGTTTAATTTATTTGCAGGATGGAACGCTGTGCTACATCACAAAAAGAGTGGATAGAACACGTAAAGGCAAATTACACATGGAGGATATGTGCCAATTGAGCGAGCGAATGACAGAGGATAAATACAAAGGTAGCCATGAGCAAGTTGCTAAGCTAATCCTCAATTATTCCAATTCGCCACTGTTGGATGTTACCAATTTTTTTGAATTGGTGTTGTTTAGTTTCTTTACTGGAAATGCAGACATGCACCTCAAAAATTTTTCGTTGCTTGAAAATCCAGGGCAAGGTTTTACACTTTCTCCAGCCTATGATTTGGTGCCTACGGCATTGGTAAACCCAGCCGATACCGAAGAATTATCTTTAACCCTCAACGCTAAAAAAAGAAAGCTAAAATACACCGATTTTTTGGCTGCTTTTGAGAATTGTGGTTTGAGCAAAAAAGTTTTGGATAACACCTTAGAGCTTTTTGTTTATGCAAAACCAGAAATGTTGGAGGTTCTCAACAAAAGCTTTGTTAGCGATGAATACAAACTTAAATACATGTCTTTAATCAACGCGAGGTACAAACAATTAGGATTGGAATAAATAAATATTCTACAAAATAAAAAAGCCAGATTGAGCATTCAATCTGGCTTTTTCTATGATTTTTTTGGTTATTTATTCAACATCACTGGCATTACCAACATCAAAATGTCTTCATCTGGATTGGTTACTTCTGCTGGCATTAAAAGTCCAGCACGACTTGGAATAGACATTTCCAATTTCACTTCTTTTGTTTCAATGTTGTTCAACATTTCCAATAAGAAACGAGAGTTGAAAGCAATTTCCATATCTTCACCGCTGTAACTACAAGTTAAACGTTCGTTTGCTTCGTTTGCAAAATCAATATCTTCTGCTGATAATGCTAATTCAGAACCAGCTAATTTTAATTTGATTTGATGCGTTGTTTTGTTAGCAAAGATGGATACACGTTTGATAGAACCTAAGAATTGTGCTCTGTCAACTACCAACACATTAGGGTTTTCTTTTGGAATAACGGCTTCGTAGTTTGGATATTTTCCATCAATCAAGCGGCACACCAAAACTGTATCACCAAACGTGAAAACAGCATTTGCATCGTTGTATTCAATCAATACTTCCATATCCGATGAAACGTTTGATTTCAACATGTTCAACGGTTTTTTTGGCAAAATAAACGAAGCAGTTGAATCTGCTGTTGAGTCTGTTCTGCGGTAACGCACCAATTTGTGAGCATCTGTTGCAACGAAAATAATATCTTGAGGTGTAAATTGACAAAATACACCGCTCATAACTGGGCGTAAATCATCGTTTCCAGTTGCAAATAATGTTTTGTTGATAGCGGAGCTAATGATATCACCAGATACTTTTACAGAGCTACTGTTTTCAATAGTTGGAATTTTTGGAAACTCTTCGCCATTAAAACCAACCATTTTCGACTTACCATTGTCATAACTGATTTCAATCCCAAAGTTGGAATAATCAACTGAAAATGTACACGGTTGATCGGGTAAGTTTTTTAATACATCCAATAATAATTTTGCAGGAATTGCAATTTTACCTCCTTCATTTGCTTCCACTTCCAATGATGTTTGCATAGTTGTTTCCAAGTCAGAAGCTGAAATGGTTAAACGACCATCCTCTATATCAAATAGAAAATTATCTAAAATTGGAAGGGTGTTGCTTGTACTTAAAACACCTGAAATGCTTTGCAAATGTCTTAAAAGTGTGGTACTTGAAATTATAAAATCCATAACTTTATTAAATGTTGTTCAAAACTAAAAATGATATACTAAATAAAAAAATTCTTTGCAAAATAATTTACCTTAGTTATCAACAATTTGTTAAATTAATCCTTCTTGTATTGGTCAGGTGACTTCACTTCGTAGTTGTTTAAGTCCAATGAACGCAAATCCAACGGGAAATATAAATGCCCCAATGTTAATGGATCAAAAACAAAATATTGACATTTTACCAACTCTCCAGAAGGTAATTCTGCCCAAAAACGATCTATTTCATAGGCAACAGGCTGACCAAGTTCGTTTATTTTTGGTTCTTCAGATGGAATTCTAAACATTCTAAATTTTGAAGATTTGCCATTCATCTCATCTATTTTTAGGATGCAAAATGGTGATGAACGTCGAACACTATCCACTTGTTGTTGATTTAAAATGTAATTTGGCATTTCAAAATGAATTTTCTTAAATTTGTTTAAATACAGCATTACGTATTGCGTATCAATGGATTGCAATTGAATGTTTTGTTGTTTAACGCTGTATTTTCCATTACCAAAATTTTCCACCGAAAAACTACGTGCAGGTTGCAATGGATAGGTAACTTCTACTTTTTTAATTTCATTGGGTTGCAATGCTATCATTTCTGAACAACGCCATTTTAAAGGATCGGCATAAAAACGAGGGTCAATAATTCCATGCATGCCTTTGATAGCCATAATTACCGGACGATCAGACATTCCTAATTCTTTTGAATCTAACAGCATAATTTGACCTAAATGGTCTCTTGTTGCTTGCCCAATATACCACGTTTTTGACCACTCGCCATTTACAAAATATTCTACCTTGGTGTGTTGTGTTACCATCATATCTTTGGTAGTTTTCACACTATTGTCAGTCAAATAGCCTTTAAATTCTATCTTCTTGCAGGCATCTAAAATGTAAAAAACACCTTCTTGTGAAACACAGTTACCATCTTTATCTGTCCATTCTTTAGCACCTTTGGGTAAACGCAAATCCATTACGCGACCAAAATTATCGGTGATTACAATACGATCAATTTTAGTTACATCTTTAAAACCAAATTCAATTAATTCTGTTTCTACAGTTGAGCCAGAATTATTGACGATGCGCATTCCAAAGAAAATAAGCAAACCAACAGCTATTGCACTAACTAATAAAATGATGATTTTTTTCATGGTGTTGTGTTATTTTTTTACAGAATATTTTCTTTTGCGGATGTAACCAAAGATTAAAACAATTATAATCAAAATTGATGAAGGTACTAGCAAATTGATGATTTTGTAATAACCTGCACTTGCTTGCACTTTGGCGTTGTTAATTTCATGGATGTCGATTTGGCGACTTCGAATATCCAAAATAGAATTATCGCCCATTACATAGTCAACCGTATTTTGGAAAAACTCTCGGTTACCAAATACTATTTGAAAATTTAAACGAAACAACTCCTCATCCATGCGTAAATCTGGAAAATCTACTGGTTTATACATGGTTTGTCCAGTCATTTTATTAATGGTTGAATCGTATCTATTGGCAATAAAACGACCGTTTCCAACCAACATCACTTTACTTTCTTTTTCACTTTGAGGTGTAAATTGTGCATCTGGATTTTTGGTGTACTCATCAACAATTCTTGTTTTAAAATACGATTGAAACATTCCTTCTGATAAACCTGCCAAGCATTTTTTATTGCTTTCTAATGTTGGATTATCAGTTAAAATTGGGTTGTTGCCATAATTCAACGGTAAACCTAAATTTACCAAAGGTGCCAATCCTGTTGTAGTGGCATTGGTGGATGAAGTTAAAATTGGTGTTAAAACGGTGTTGACAGAATTCACAAATTGCACTTCACTAGCATATTTTAACGAAACCGCCTCTAGATTTCTAGAAATTGGATGCGATGTTGGTGTTGCCATTACGTGAAAAAACCAAGGTACTACTGGTCGGTTGGCAAATGGAACTCCTTTAGGCGCACATCTGGCATCCAATACATAGTTTTCGTTTAATTTTAATCCGTAGTCAAACAGCAAGTCTTCCAACCCAGTTTTGATGCGCGTTGTATGCGTCATTCCCTTTAAATTCAATGAATCTTCGTTGATGGAAAGTGCATCCATGAAACACATCAAACGTCCGCCTTTCATCAAAAATTGGTCGATAACAAACAAATCTTTCACATCAAACTTTTGACGAGGATTGGCTATAATCAATCCTTGGAAATTATCCAACGCATTTAATTTTCCATCAATTGTTACATCTTCCACGCTGTAATATGGCGTAATCAATGCGCGTGCACGTTGCGTTTGTGCAAATGTTAATTCACCATGTCCCTGTAAAAATCCAATTTTTTGTTTTTCAGTTTGAATGGCTCTACGGATGGAGCTGGTTAAAATGTACTCCAAGTTATTGATTGCACTGTTGATGGATTGCGAAATACCTTCCAATTGGTTGGGTTTTCCAGCCGGTGTTCCGGGTAAAAATTGAATCACATTTACATCGGTTCCGCCATAATTGATGATTGCTCCAGGCCAAAGTAAAATCTGACTTTGCGCTCCGTCTTTTTGATAAATCAAGTTTAAAGGTAAAATTCCTTGCCCTTGGTTGTATAATTGGTCTTTTAATTCTTTTTGCTCTTCTTCGGTGCCTTGGTTAGGGTCGATGAACTTATATTCAATACGATTTCCAGCATATTGTCTAAATTCATTGAGTTTATCCTGAATGGCATTTCTAAAGTTTTTAATTTCTGCCGGCATCGTTCCTTCCAAATAAATGCGGATGGTAAGCCTGTTTTTAATGGCGTTTTCGTCTTCCAACATTTTTATTGTTCCACTTGAAAGTGAATAACGTTGGTCGGCTGTCATGTCAATTCGTTTGTACAAATAAGCGCTAATCACGTTAATGGCAATAATTCCCACCATTACAATTAGCAACAATGTCCAATTAAAAATTCCTTTGTATGATTTTTTTTCACTCATATTGAAAGTAAAAAAGATTATTTTTTTAATGTTTTAATTACTGTTAATGCAGAGAAGATGAAGAACACAATGAGCGATAAGAAATAAATTACATCGCTGGTGTCTATCACTCCTTTACGGATGGAATCGTAATGTTTTACCATTCCAAAATATTGCAAAACAACGTCAAATTGCCCCATTAAGTTGAATGCTCCCAAACGGTTCAATCCGTCAAAAAACAACCAACAAAGAAACATTGAAATGATGAATGCCACAATTTGGCTACTGGTCAATGACGATGAAAAAATTCCGATGGCCACAAAAACAGCTCCAAGCAAAATCAATCCAAAATAGGAAGTGATGGTTGCTCCGTGATCAAATTTTTCGGGTTCCAATGCTAAATTATACATTGAAATATAGTAAATAACCGTTGGAATTAAAGCAATAACCAACAAGGTAACGCCAGCAAAATATTTGGCTAAGATTATTTTTAAATCGCTAATTGGTCGTGTAAACAACAATTCAATAGTTCCCGTTCTTCTTTCTTCGGCAATGCTACGCATGGTAAGTGCCGGAATGAGTATGAAAAACAAAATTGGTGCAAGATTGAAAAAAGGAATTAAATCGGCTTCTGCTCCCTCTAAAAAATTAGTTCCTCCAGGCACTATCCAATGAAAAATACCTGTTGCAACTAAAAAAATAAACACAAAAATAAAACCGATAATTGAACTTAAAAAACTGCGTATTTCCTTAAAATAGAGTGCTCTCATTGATTTTCAAATATTATCAAACTTCAAAAATAAGATTTCTCATTGATTTGATTGCTATCTAATTTTAGAAACTATCTACAATTGATTGTTGGTTGAGTGAAAAGTAGCTTTTTTTGTGTGATTAGCAATGGATTAACAAGGATGTGAGTGGAATAACATAAATTTTGTTAAACTGTTCAAAGTTTGATTTGTATCTTCGCAATTGGAAGAATTTATAGCACATTTCATAAAACAGTGAAAATCATTTGCCATGAAAAAAATATTAATCAAAAATATTAAAGGGTTGGTACAAGCCAGCGAAGATTTGCCAACTACCATTTCTGGAAAAAATATGAACAATTTGCCTATCATCGAAAATGCTTTTTTGGCGATTGAAAACGGCGAAATTGTGGCTTATGGACCGATGGAAGATTGGCAAGGAATCACCGATTGGCGCGATTTGGAAGTGATTGATGCTACCGATAAGTTTGTAATGCCCGCTTTTATTGATGCACATACACACACTGTTTTTGCTAAAAGTAGGGAAGAGGAATTTGTTGATCGCATCAAGGGTTTGTCCTACGAAGAAATTGCCCTCAAAGGTGGCGGGATTTTAAATTCTGCTCGCAGATTGGGTGAACTTTCTGAAGATGAATTGTATGAAAGTGCCAAAATCCGTGTGGAACGAATGATTAGCTACGGAACGGGTGCTTTGGAAATAAAATCGGGTTATGGATTAACGGTTGAAAATGAGCTAAAAATGTTGCGCGTTATCAAACGTTTGAAAGAAACCATGCCCATTGTTATAAAAGCTACTTTTTTGGGTGCTCATGCTTTTCCGAAAGAATACAAAGAAAATCAACAAGCGTATATTGATTTGATTATCAATGAAATGTTACCAAAAATTGCGGAGCAAAATTTAGCCGATTACATCGATGTGTTTTGTGAACGCAATTATTTTTCGGTGCAACAAATGGAAGAAATTCTTTTGGCGGGTAAAAAATACGGCTTGCAACCTAAAGTGCATGTCAATCAATTTTCAATAATGGGTGGCATCCAAAAAGCTGTTGAATTAGGAGCTTTATCGGTTGATCATTTAGAAGAAATTTCGCAAGAGGATATTGATTGCCTTAAAAATTCAACGACCATTCCTACTATTTTACCAAGTTGTTCGCATTTTATTTCCATTCCTTTTGGCAATGCGCGTTGGATGATGGAAAACGATTTGCCGGTAGCCTTGGCAAGCGATTTTAACCCCGGAACAACTCCAAGTGGTAACCTCGGTTTTGTGTGGTCGTTGGCATGTGTGAAAATGAAAATGACTCCCGAAGAAGCATTAAATGCACTAACTATCAATGCAGCGGCGGCAATGGGATTGAGTGCAACACATGGACGAATTGCTTTGGGAAGAAGATCACCAATTATTCTGACGAAAGAAATTCCAAGTTTGGCTTATATTCCGTATGCATTTGGCGATATGCACATTGAGCGAGTGATTATTTAAGCAATTCCTTGCAATGACGATAAATAGGCATAAGTTCCGCCTTTTGCCAATAATTCGGCATGTGTTCCGCGTTCAATGATTTCTCCTTTCGATAAAACAATGATTTCATCGGCATGGATGATGGTGCTCAATCTATGAGCAATAACCAACGATGTTCGTTCTGCCATTAGTTTGTTGAGCGCTTCTTGCACCAATTTTTCAGATTCGGTATCCAGCGCTGATGTTGCTTCGTCGAGAATTAATATTTCTGGATTTTTTAAGACGGCACGGGCAATGCTGACACGTTGTTTTTGTCCACCCGATAGTTTATTTCCGCGTTCACCAATTTGTGTGTCGTATCCATTTTCCAATTCTTCAATGAATTTATGGGCATTGGCAATTTTGGCTGCTTCAATAATTTCTTGGCGCGTAGCGTTGGGTTTTCCAAAAGCAATGTTTTCGGCAACTGTTCCGTTGAAAAGAATGGATTCTTGGCTTACAATTCCAATTTTATCGCGTAAGTCGGTAATTTTTAACTCACGAATATCAGTGTTGTCAATAGAAATTGAGCCACTCACTACATCGTAAAAACGAGGCAATAAATCAGAAATGGTAGATTTTCCACTGCCCGATTCGCCCACTAACGCCACCGTTTTCCCTTTTGGAATGGTAAACGATACGTTTTTGAGAACGGGTTCATCGTTATACGAAAAACAAACATCGTTGTAGCTTACATTTGTTGTTAAAGGTTTGTTTTCAACAGGATGTTCAACTTCGTGAATTTTTTCGTCGGCGTTCAATATTTCATTGATGCGATCTTGCGCTGCGTGTGCTTTGTTTAAATTGGCAATAGAGGTTGCAATTCCTTGAATGGGACGCAATAGTTGTGAAAAAACCAAAATAAATCCGATGAATTGCGGTCCATCAAAACCATTGGTTCCCTTGTTGTCCAAAATCATGCTTCCGCCATACCAAACGATGCCTAACATCACCACTACGGCTAAAAATTCATTCAACGGTGGCGATAAATCGCGTTTACGAAATGCTTTGGTGGTTAATTGTTGGTGGCGCAAGTTGGTTTTAGCAAACGAATCTTTGATGAATTTTTGAGCATTAAATGCTTTGATGATGCGAATGCCACCCAATGCTTCTTCCATTTTGGAGAACAGCACTCCCAATTCAATACGTTCTTGTCCTGCAGTTCGTTTCAAGCTTTTGCCGATGCGAGAAATTACAAATGCTGTGATGGGCAATAAAATGAACGAAAACAAGGTTAACTGTGGACTCCAATACAACAACGCAGCAATGTTAATAATCACTGCAATGGGTTCTCTAAAAATTAACTCCAAAACAGCAATTACGGCAATTTCTATTTCACCAACGTCACTTTGAATACGCGACATTAAATCGCCTTTTCGTTCATTGCTATAAAACGATAGGGGCAACGACATGGCTTTATCAAACAAACTTTGGCGTACATCACGCACAACTACCATGCGCAATTGCGATTGATGCCATATCGCCATATAGCGAAATAGGTTTTTCAATAAAAAAGCAATCAATACCGAAAAACAAACAAACAATAACGCATTTTTAGGGTTTTCGGCCACCATACTTTGGGTAAAATAATTGTAGTAATCAGAAACGTATTGTATTGTACCATTAAATCCTCCATTGAAAACAGGTTTTTGTGGCACAACAACAGCTTGTGTATCGTTAGGGAAAATCAATTGTAAAAATGGAATAAACAACACCATCGATACCAAATTGAAAATCACAAACAGCAAGTTGTAGAAAATAACTAAAAGAGCTAGTCCTTTGTGTTTAAACGTATGTTGGTATATTTCTCGGATGCTTTTCATTGCCGTAAAGTTAATTAAAATGAAACAACGAACGTGTTTTTTAAAATTTTTGGATAAAAACAAAAAAAATCGGCTCCACTTAGTAAAACCGATTTTTAATTATTTTGATAGAATGATTAATCATTTGTTTGCTCACCCATTTCTTTTCCAATATAAGTTCCTTGAATGATTTGATCTCTAAATTCTTTCAATCCACCTGGTGAATGAGGAATTAAGATAGAAGAATTTTTAGAGTTGGCTCCAATATCTTTGATGGTGTCAAAATATTGGGTCATCAATACAAATTGCATAATTTCTTCGTGGGTTACGTTGTCCATAGAACGTTTAAAATCTTCAACAGATTCTTTGAAACCTCTAACAATTTCCAAACGTTGTTGTGCAATACCTTCACCCGATAAGCGTTTTGATTCAGCCTCAGCTTCCGCTTCCTTGATGATTTTAATTTTTTTAGCCTCTCCTTCTTCCAAAGCTGCTTCTTTTTCACGTTTTGCAGCATTGATGCGGTTCATGGATTCTTTTACTTTAGCATCAGGATTGATATCAGTTATCAACGCTTTGATGATTAAATAGCCATATTCTTGCATGCTTTCGGCAATGTTTTGTTGCACCGCAATTGCAATATCTTCTTTACGTGCAAAAACATCGTCTAACTCCAATTTTGGAACCTCGGCACGTACATCATCAAATACATACGAAGCAATTTGATTGCGTGGATTATCCAACGAATAATACGCTTCTTTAATTTTTGAATTAGCAACTTGGTATTGAACAGAAACTTGCAGGTGCACAAACACATCGTCTTTTGTTTTTGTTTCAATTTCAACGTCCAATTGTTGCACACGCAAATTAACCAATCCAGCTTTTCTATCAATGAAAGGAATGATAATTCCAAAACCAGAGTTGGCAATGCGGTTAAACTTACCCAATCGTTCGATGACAACTGCAGTTTGTTCTTTAACAATAATGAAACTCTTGAAAATTAAAAGCGCACCAATAAAAATCCAAAAGATGTTGCCAAACATACTTCCAATGATAGTAACAGGTTGATCCATAATAAATTATTGAATGGTTAATTTCTTTTCTAAATCTTCTAAGTAAGCTTTAAATTGCTTATCGGTTTCAGCCAAGTTAATTACCGTTCTGCATGCGTGCAATACAGTTGCGTGGTCTTTTCCACCGCAGTTTGCACCAATGTTTGCCAACGATGATTTTGTCATTTTCTTAGAGAAATACATCGCAATTTGGCGAGCTTGAACCACTTCGCGTTTTCTTGTTTTAGATTTCAACATTTCAATTGGCATGTCGAAATAGTCGCAAACAATTTTTTGGATGTATTCAATAGAAACTTCACGTGCAGTGTTTTTCACAAACTTGTCCACCATTTGTTTTGCCAACTCCAATGTAATAGCTTTTCTATTCAACGATGCTTGGGCCAACAATGTGTTTAAAGCACCTTCCATTTCTCTAACGTTGGTGTTGATAGAATAGGCTAAGTATTCTACTACTTCACGTGGTAATTCGATGCCGTTTCCATACATTTTCTTTTCCAAAATGGCAATGCGAGTTTCCAAGTCTGGTGTACTCAAATCAGCCGACAATCCCCATTTGAAACGCGAAAGCAAACGTTGCTCCATGTTTTGCATTTCTACCGGCGGTTTATCAGATGTAAGAATGATTTGCTTGCCGTTTTGGTGTAAGTGATTGAAAATATGGAAGAAAACATCTTGTGTTTTTTCTTTTCCTGAGAAAAATTGCACATCATCAATGATTAATACATCAATCATTTGATAAAAATGAATGAAATCATTGGTTGTGTTATTTCCTAACGCATCAATAAATTGGTGAGCAAATTTTTCTGAACCAACATAAAGAACAGTTTTGTTAGGGAATTGATTTTTAATTTCAATACCAATGGCATGTGCCAAGTGTGTTTTTCCCAATCCAACACCACCATAAATTAAAAGTGGATTAAATGCTGTGCCACCAGGTTTATTTGCAACAGCATAACCCGACGCTCTTGCCAAGCGGTTGCAATCTCCTTCAATAAAATTATCAAATGAACATGCAGGATTTAAGTTCGATTCAACATGAATTTTCTTTAATCCTGGAATAACAAATGGATTTCTGATTTGATTTTCTCCAACACTTAATGGCATGGTTACAGGCGCATTTTTAAGTGTTTTTTTGTTCAAAGCGGGTAATTTTACGGTGTATGGAGTTGAATTAGTAGAATTATTTTCCATAATAATACTGTACTCCAAACGTCCCTCGCTTCCCAATTCTTTGTGAATAACTTTTTTCAATAAAGTAATGTAGTTTTCTTCTAACCATTCGTAGAAAAAATGTGAAGGCACCTGGATCGTAAGTACACTATTTTCAAGCTTCACAGGAATGATAGGATCAAACCATGTTCTATATGCTTGCAGTGATACATTGTCCTTGATGACTTTCAAACAAGATTCCCAAACGGCAGCATGTGTATTATTCATTGAGCGTCTTTAGTTAGTTATGGTTAAACATTTATATTTTTATCAATTGTATTCAGCAATTGTGTGATTAATTCTTTTTTTAGTGCTACAAATATTTACATAAAAAAGTTTAAAAAAAAATGGATTTGCTATTGACTTTATCGTTTTTTTTACTTGTAATACAATTGTAATTTTTTAATTGATTTGTTTCCTTTGTGTTAATGGTGTTTTTCAGTGTTTTGTTAAAAAATAAAAAAGTAAAAAATATTTTGTGAATGCAATTATTAACAATCCATTCTTCAAATATATGTTTTTTTTCCACTCAAGCAATTGATTTCTTTTTTAAAATTGATATTTATTACACATTATGGAGTTTTCCTTTAAAAATACAACAAAATTACGGGTGCGATACGCCGAAACGGATCAAATGGGATATGTCTATTATGGTAATTATGCTCAGTATTTTGAAGTGGGTAGGGTCGAGGCTATGCGAAGTGTTGGGATGAGTTACCGTGAATTGGAAGAACAAGGTATTATGTTGCCCGTTTCTGAGTTTTCAACCAATTATTTTGCCCCTGCTAAATACGACGATGAATTAACCATTACTACATCTATTGTTGCAGTTAAAGGCGCACGCCTCCAATTTGATTATGAAATACACAACGACCAAGGAACGTTAATTGTCAAAGCATCAACAACACTTGTTTTTGTAGCAAAAAACACCATGCGCCCCATAAAAGCACCAGATTTATTTCTTAAATTACTTGAAAAATATAGCGTATGACTTCCACTAATTTTGAATTTGTTCCTTATACCTCTGCTTTTTTGTCTGAATTAACAGCAACTAGAGCAGGAGAAACAAAATTGGGTGAAAAACTTCAAGTTGGATTAAATTCAACGGCTAAGTTTGTGCTCATTGGCGTGCAAGAAGATATTGGTCCGCAAGCTAATTTAGGTAAACCTGGCGCAACCAACGCTTTTCCAGCATTTTTATCCCGCTTTGTAAACATGCAATCCAACCGTTTTTTAAGTGGAGATATAATTGCTATTGGTGGATTTGTGAAGCAAACTACTTTTTTCTCAACGGTTGAAGAAGGAAAACTATTGGTGGATGAATTGGATAACTTGCTTATTCAACTATTAACACCATTCTACCAAAATAATCAAATTCCGATTTTGATTGGTGGTGGACACAACAATGCTTATGCGCTCATTGCGGCCTATAACAAGGCAAAAGCAAAATCGTTGGAAGTGATAAATTTGGATCCTCATGCCGATTGTCGCCGTTTGGAAGGGCGTCATAGTGGAAACTCGTTTTCGTATGCACAAGAAAATGGTTTTTTAACCACCTATTCGGTGTTGGGCTTGCACAAAGCCTACAATGGTGAAAACATGTTAAGTTATTTGGATGAACAACAATTCTTTTATTCTTTTTTTGAAGAATACTTGCTTGCTCCTGAAAAATTAACCGTGGATTTGCTCGATGTATTGGAAAAAAACGACGAAGTTTTGGGTGTTGAATTGGATTTGGATTGTATGAAAAATATGCCGTCTTCTGCTTTTACACCAAGTGGATTGGAAGTGGAACAAGCACGCAAATACCTCACAAAAATTGCCCGTTCTGGACGCCAAGTTGCTTATGTGCATTTACCCGAGGGAGCTCCAATAACTTCCGATGATGAAAAAATAGTTGGAAAAACATTGGCTTATTTGGTACACGATTTTATTGCCAATTATTCCATATAAACTTTGTTTAATAATTGCGATAGTCGTTCCACAACTGGCTGCGAATACCAATCACTGGAATATAAGTTACTTGCATTTTGTTGGCTTGAATCCATAAGTGATTTTCAAAAAACACGTGTATTTGTCCGGCTTTCCACACTTCGTAATCAAACGTTAGTATGGTTTTACTTACGTTTTTGCCTGCACCTTGCCCAATTTTATGTCCATATTCACTCGGACGAAGCGTATAAGGCATGTAAATATCGCCACCATAACTAAATCCATCTTTGTCTTCGCCTTTTAAACGATAGGTCGTGAAAAATTTAGCCATGTATTTTCCTTTTTGCCATTTTAATTCGGCTACCAATTCGTGGAAATTACCTCCCAATGGATGCGCCAACACATGTCCCTGATTGCCATAAGCCTGCATTTCGTTGAGGTGTGCATAAGTGTAGGGACGCATGAAATTGTATTCTGCACGATAGAAAAACGGTCCAATTTTGGTGTTAAATCGGCCTTTGAAACCAAATTGTGCACCATATTTATTTGCCCACCACGATGGATTGTTCTTAATTTCTTTCAAGCTGAACTCGTCCAAAAGGAATTGAAAATAAAAAACATGTCCTTTGTATCGTGCATTCATTGAAACTCCTAAAAGTATGTTGTCGGCACTACCAATGGCGTATTCTTGTGGACGGAAAAACACAAGCGGGTTCAAATATTCGGCTTCATAACCACGGTTGAGCAAGGTATCTTTGGGTTGAAAAAGCACCGTTTCAAACAATCCGAAGTTGAGCCATTTAGTAGCGTTTAAACTAATGTGGTGCGTAGTTGCAAACTTAGATCGCCATCCTTTTGATGAGTGCTCACGCATGAATTGATAAAAAAGATCGTATTCAACACGCCAAAATTTTGCTTTCACTTGGGCAAATGGATGAGGTGCGCCGTAATCGCTAAGAAACAAAGAGCGACTTCCTTCTCCAATAAAATTATTGTCCAACCCAACATGAAAACTAAAAATTTCATTCGGTGTATAGCTCACGCGACCGCGAATGTCGGCATAATAGTAGTTTTTGCCTTTACGCTCGTAATAAAATGCAGGTGTGTTGAAAAGAGAATCTACAGAACCAATACCACCAAATGCTCCAATTTTAAATGCCCATTTTCCAACTTGCGCATGAAAATTTAATCCCAAACCAGTGCGATAAGCCATTTGTTTTGCATATCCACCATTGATATCAACAGCTGGCGCAATGAAGTAATAATTTTTGCGGATGCTATCGTTTTTTTTCCACGAAGCAAAAGTGTATTGACGTGCTGCCGGAAGTATGCTTGTATGTACTTCAACCGAAGGTTTGGCCACACTGTCTTGAGGCAATTCTTCGTATATTGACCCAGTGCCATATTGTCCCCAAACGATTGTGGTCAACAAAACAAAAACGATATGTATGCCTAGTGTTTTCAAAAATCAGTGTAGCTATTGATTAAACCTGTTCGCATCCCAATTCCAAATACATTGGTTAATTGAGGAGATGCTGTGTTGTCTTTTCGGAATAAATAATTAATAAATACCGAAAAATTCATTTTTTTATTAAAACGATAACCTGTTTCTACGCTGGTGTAAAAAGTGCTTCCATAATGAAGCGAGCCTTTGTCATACAAGGCTAAATGCGAAGTAGGTGAATATTTATCAACGTTGTAATAAATAGCTTTTACATCAAAATAAACCCGTTTGATTTCGTAATTAGCTCTCAGTATAATTTCTGCAAAACCTTCACCTTTGGTATGTGCCAATGGAAGATTGAAATGGCTGTAGTTTAACCGCGGATTGGAAGAACGGTATAAATTAGTAGAAGCATAGTTTCCTTCCAACTGTAAAAAGAGGTTTTTAACATGCCCAGGTTCTGAAATTCTAAAACCTAATTGTGCGCCATATCCCTTGTGACGTGGATTCCATGCAACTTGTGCATACATTCTAAGTTCTGAAACAATGGTGTAGCCAATGTTTAATCCTAAAATTGAATTGGCTTCTTTTTCTTTCACAACAAAGGCACCAAGTCCTGGAATAGGGTTATACATCCACGGCGAAGCATGTTTGGAAACCACTGAATCACCTTTTGAATAAATTGTTCCTTCAAAAAGCGAGATGGTTAATGTTTTGGTGGCTTTAAACGAAAGGTAATTCACCGCTAAAATTTTCGGGTCGTAATAGCTTTCAACCGTTGTACTGGCAGGTCGACGCAACATGTTGAGCAATTTACTACGCATGTAAACAAACTCCCATCGTGGATGAAAACGATAATTGGCTTGAAAAAATGGTGCGCTAAAACTATTGTCAGAAAGCAACAGTGAACGGTAGCCATCGCCCACAAATTTTCGGGTATTTCCTGCCGAAAGTGTCAATACTTTAAATGGTCGATATATGATTTCACCCATAGCAAACGCATAATCAAAACCATCCACTTTGAAAGGTTTTGTTCGTCCAAGCCCCGGCACAACAGCATTTTGGGTAAAATAAGTGGAATCAGATGTTTTTACATACGACTCACCAATGGCATTGAAATAATTTTTTTGGTAGATGGGATTGCGCGATTGATTTTCGTAAAAACTGGTAGAAAACGAAAAGTTTTTGAATAAATCGCCTTCAATATGAAAACCTTTGGTGTTTTGAAATAACCAACGTTTTACGGTATCGGCAAAATCTTTTCCCATTGATACATCAAATACTGGTGAAATGGTGAGGTAGTAATTTTTACCTTTAAATTCCAAGAAATGCTTTTTGAATAAATGTTCGGTTACCAAATAATATTGTTTAGAAGTATCTTGAATTTTGGTGTGCAAATCATACTGTCCTTCGCTTACAGGAAAGAAGCTATTGCCTGTATAGCCTTCCATTTTAGAGGTGGAATAATACAAACGATCTTTGTAAAAAGGATTTAGCGGAATGTTGTTTTGTTGAGCCAATAGAGCAAAAGTCCAACAAATGGCAATACCAAGAGCGATGCTATTTTTTAACCGCTTCATCATTCTCCAAAACAATTAATAAACGCTTTTGTTTTTGCAATAAAATGCGGATTGTACAACGATTCTTTGTTGTAGGTTAGCGGTTTTCCAGTATTCACGTCAAGCACTTTACCTCCCAACGCTTCTAAAATTGCTTGACCAGCAGCTATATCCCATTCCATAGTTGGTGCAAAGCGTGGGTAAACATCTGCCCATCCTTGTGCGAGGTCAAAAAACTTCAAGGCTGATCCTTTTTTGATAAAATCGATGTCTTTTTTACTTTTGATTTCCTCAATTAGAGGAGAAAATAACTCAAAATTAGGTGTGCGCGAACTGGTTAATACTACAGGATTGTTCAACTCTTTGGCAGTTAATTTTGTCCAATTGTTAGGCGAATCAATAGCATTAAATGGTGCAATAAAACACCCAATTTCTTTTCCTCCAAATAAAATTGTTTGTTCAACGGGACTTGCAATTAATCCAAAAACAGGATTACCGTTTTCAACCAATGCAATGTTTACTGCAAATTCATCATTTTGTTTAATGAATTCCTTGGTTCCATCTAGCGGATCTACAATCCAAACCGTTTTCCAGCTCTGACGAATTTCAAAATTTTCCTTCAGTTCTTCTTCGCTGATAATTGGAATTTCTGTTTGCTTTAATTCTTTGGTGATTATTGCAGAAGCTCGTTTGTCGGCCTCAGTAACAGGCGATCCATCTGATTTAAGTTCTTTTTGAAACGAAGTATGATACACACGCATTATTTCGTCTGCTGCAAGAACGGACGCTTTAAGTGCAATGGTATAGTGATTGTTCAATTCTTTCATTTCAATAAGTAGCCCAAATGTAAGTATAAAATTCAAAAAAAAGACCGCCTTTCAAAAAAGCGGTCTAAAATAATTGCAGGTTGTGTCTTATTAATGTCTTACAACCAATTTTTTTGTAATTCCTTTTGCGTTATCTCCTTGAATAGAAACAATGTAAACACCATTTTTCATATCAGAAGTATTGATTTTTTTAGTTCCAGAGAAATTGCTTGTGTACACCACATTTCCTAACACATCCACAATTTGAATGGTTCCATTGGTGATTGCCTCCGCTTGAATGGTTACAGCATCAGAAGCTGGGTTGGGAGAAAACGTAATTTCTGTGTTTTTTACAGCTTTTACACTTGCATCATCAATATAATTGTAGATTACGGTAACAGAAGCATATTCTGTAGCGTTGTTAACATCTACAACCGTATATTTGTAAGTTGCAGTGCTTCCTGGGTGTTTTGGATAAATTTGAGGTTTTATTTCTGCTGGAGAACCACTGTTTTTATCAGTAGTTGTTCCACCATCATATACTATAGGAGCTGGGTTTGAAGGGTTACTATGAGGCGTTAAATACGTTGCTACTTGATTAGTTGGGAAACATGTAGGAGGCCAGCAAATCTGATCTACCCAATCTGTTGCAGCTGTAACAACATCACGTCTTAAACGCATTTGCAAATCACCACCACTTAAATTGTAAACGTGAAATTTAGTATGCGCCCAATACGCATATTCATCACTTGGATCCACTTCAGAGGTAGGAATAGTAACTGTTAATGTTTGTCCGTCTAAATTGGTAGTTTCACCAACGTTTCTTATCTCCACTTGTGCAAAAGCAGCCCAAGTCATTAATCCAAATCCAAAAAGTAATATTTTTTTCATATCAATTTGTGTTGTTTTATAAATGAATAGCAAAAATCTATCCAAAACTATTTCGTAAAAATACAAAAAAAATCAAATGATTATTTGCTGATTTAACAAAATTTTAGTGTTGTCTCATTTTAGGATTCCAAAAGAGGGTGTTAGAATTTTCTAAAATAAAACGATAAAGTGTAAAAATTCTATTCTATCTTTGGAGTTATTGGCAAGGTGTTTGCCAGAGCTAAATGAAACTATAAAATCTCAAAAAAATGAAAAAAATTGGATTATTGTTTATTGCTTGTGCTGTTGTTTTTTCTTCTTTTTCTCAAGAAAAGCACGAGTCTAACAAGGACAAAAAATTGCCTGTTGTTCAGTTAAAAACAATGACAGGTGAGTTGGTTAACACAAGTGAACTAACTGCTAATGGACCAGTAATTATTAGCTTTTGGGCTACTTGGTGCGCACCATGTAAACGCGAGTTAAACACCATTAGTGATGTGTATGACGATTGGAAAGATGAATTTGGTGTTACCTTGGTTGCCGTTTCTATTGATGATGAAAAAACAAAAGGTCAAGTGCCTACTTATGTAAATGGTAGAGCATGGGATTATTTAGTGGTGATGGACCCAAACAGCGATTTTAAACGCGCGATGGGTGTAAACAACGTACCTCATACATTTTTAGTTGATAAAGACGGCGTAATCGTTTACTCACACAACAATTATACACCAGGCGACGAAGATGTGTTGTACCAAGAATTGGTGAAATTGAAACAAAAATAAATCAATTTTAAATGAGAAAACTTTCTATTATTTGTTCTTTATTACTCTTAAGTACTACAACATATTCTCAATTAGAAAGGGGGAATTTTACAGGTAATTTAGAAACGACTTTTCAATATTTGAACAAGGATTCGTTAATTGGAGCTACACAACCGCCTTCAAAAGCGTTGTTGAATTCCTACATGAACGTGTATTACACACACGGAAATTTTAGAGGAGGATTGCGTTTTGAGTCGTACTTGCCACGCATACAAGGTTATCCAACCAATTTTCAAGGAACTGGTTTAGGAATGCGTTATGTTGGCTATGCTAATCATTTTATTGATGCAACGGTTGGTAACTTTTACGAACAATTTGGTGCTGGTTTAACTTTGCGTGCCTACGAAGACAGAGCGTTAGGTTATGACAACATGTTGGATGGTGTGCGTGTAAAACTAATGCCTTTTCGCGGTATTGTTGTAAAAGGTGTTTATGGATTGCAACGATTGGGATTCAATGGTGGAATATCACATAGCAGTGGTGTTGTTAGAGGTGGAGATGCCGAATTTAATTTGAGTCAAATCTTTCCAAAAATCGCCGAAAAAGAGGTGGATTTCATGATTGGTGGTTCGTTTGTAAGTAAATTCCAAGAAGACAACGATGATTTGTTGATTTTACCTCAAAACGTGGCTACCTATGGTGGTAGAATGGCGTTGAACTACAAAGGTTTTACGTTGAATGGAGAATATGTAGTAAAAGGTCAAGACCCCTCACAAGACAATGGTTTTATTTACAATCCTGGTTTTGCTACGGTTATCAATGCTGGGTATTCCCGCAAAGGATTAGGGATTTTATTTTCTGCCAAATCGGTAGATAATATGAGTTTTCGTTCCGATCGCACTAAAGTATTGCAAGTAGGTTTAATCAATTATTTACCAGCATTGAATAAAACACATACCTATAACTTAGTTGCTTCTTTGTATCCCTATGCAACGCAACCAACTGGTGAGGTAGCATTTCAAGGTGATATCGTTTATACCATTCCAAAAGGAAGTAAAATTGGAGGAAAATATGGAACAACCATCAGTTTGAATGCCTCTACAGCGTTCAGACCAAAACGAACTCCAAATCTTAACTATCCGGGAGATTCAACAGGAGTTGCCTATTCAACCTCTCCATTTAGAATGAGTGATTCTTTGTATTGGTTGGATATCAATGCAAGTATTTACCGTAAGTTTACTAAGAATTTCAGTGCTTCCTTGAGCTATTTCCATTTAGCGTTGAACAATAATGTTGCTGCAGTAACCAAGCAACCGGGGGTAATTCGCTCCAATACATTTGTTTTTGAATTCTTGTATAAGTTTAAAAAACAATCGTCGTTGCGAGCAGAATTACAAGTAATGTTGGTAAACCGCATCGATTCTTTGAACAACCGTGTGCCGTTTAACACAAAAGGTGCAAAACCAACCGATCATGGTGATTGGGCAACCTTGATGGTAGAGTATGCCATTAATTCTCATTGGATGATAAATGTGATGGATCAATATAATTTTGGGAATCCTAAAAAGAGTTCACGCGCACACCACCCGTATATCACAGTGGCGTATGTAACGGGACCAACACGTGTTTCTGTTGGTTATGGTCGTCAACGTGCTGGTATGTTCTGTGTTGGTGGTGTTTGTCGTTATGTGCCTGCATCCAACGGGTTGACTTTGTCGGTAACACATAGTTTTTAATTGAAATAAAGCAACAATTATGAAACGAATGATAAAATATTTTGGAATTGCAACCTTGGTGTTAGCATTTTCAACAAGCTGTGATAAAGTAAAAAAAATCTATGAGCCCAGTGATTACGATACCGATTTGAATGTTGCGTTGTATCCTGGCGATTGGCAAACCTACTTAAACACACAATGGCCTAATTTTGATACTATAACAGCGTCATCAAACCGCAATATTTTGATAGATGATTTTACGGGACACAATTGCCAATATTGTCCAGATGCAGCAGTTGCCGCTCATGCATTGCATACGCAATATCCCGATCGTGTTTTTGTGAGTTCTATTCATGCTTCTCCTACAGGAATTACAGGTTTTCAAGCAACCAATTCACAATATCCAGTTGATTTTACCAACGAAATGGGGTTGGAAACTGGTAAGTTTTTTGGAGGTTTAGCTACAAGTGGTTTCTTTGGTAATCCAAGTGTGAGCACCAGCCGCATAGTGGTAAGTGGTGGAACAGAAATGTTTTATCCTCCGGGAATTTTGGCTAATCAAGTAAATTCTGCTTTGGCAACAACGTTGAAAGTAAAAATTAAATCAAAGGTGAATTATTATGCTCAAACCAAAGGTGCATTTTTGCATACAGAGGTTGAGGTATTGGATAATGCATTGACCAATTTAGGAATGATTGCAGTGTTGCACCAAGATAGTTTGGTAGCACCTCAAAATGTTAATGGAACTTATACACCCAACTATGTACATCGCGATATTCACAGAGGAAATGTTGGAAATACGTTGTGGGGAACTACGTTGACAGATGCTCTTAAAGATGATAATGGCAAGTATTATTTGAATTATAGTTTTGTTGTTCCCAACGAGATTATGTTGGATGGTAGCGAACATTTTAATGCAGCCAATATGCACTTGTTGATTTATGTGTATGATAAAACTACCTACGAAATTTATCAAGTGGTAAAAGAAAAATTTGAATAAAACACCTGAAAACGGAACTGTAAAAGCTGTCTATTTATTGGACAGCTTTTTTTATAGCCCTAAAACACGTGCAACTTCCACAGCGGCTTTGTCCCAACTAAATTGCGAAGCACGTTCCAAACTTAATTGACTCAATTCTGTCAAACGATGCGTGTTTTGGTCTAAATCTACCAGTTTTTGTGTGATTTCATCCACATCAAAAGGGTTGCAATATTCTGCCGCATTGCCTGCAACTTCTGGAAGCGACGTTAAATTGCCCGATAACAACGGAACGCCACATTTCATGGCTTCTACCAACGGAATTCCAAATCCTTCGAAATAGGGGATGTAGGTCAATAATTTAGCAGCACCCACAATTTGGGTCAATTCCTCAAGGGCTAAATGTCCTGTAAAAACAATTTCTTGTTGCAATTCGGTTGGAATTAACGAAGAAAACGACTCGTTGCTCCACAATGCTGCTCCAACAATCACCAATTTTGTAGGCGATTGCGTTTGCTTTTTGAATCGTACAAAAGCTTCAACCAAACGTTTGAGATTTTTTCGTGGATGAATGGAACCAACGTATAAAAAATAGTGTGCACCTTGTGTGTATTTTAAACGAACAGCTTGTTGTTGTTCTGTCGTTAGTGGGTGGTATTTTTCCGATGCGCCGTTCCAAATAGCATGAATTTTTTGTGGTTCAATGCCATAAAGTTGCACAATATCGTTTTTGGAATATTCAGAAACAGTAATAATTTGCGTTGCCTTTTGAGCAAATTTTGGAAAAAAATGTTTCAAATAAACCAGCGCACTTTTGGGTAAATCTTGCGGGTTGTGTTCAAAATTCAAATCGTGAATCACACCAATTTGTGGAACATTGGAACTCAAAGATAAATAGCCGTCGGGTGAAAAAAACAAATCAATTTTGTATTTCTTCAATGCCTTTTTCACAGCCCATTCAAACCAAATATAAAATAAGATGGGATGACGTGCAGGTGGGCGCAAAACAACAGGTGTTACATTCTTTGCAAACACATATCGAGGATCACACGGACGGTCAAAAAAGAAGAAAAATTGATGTTCTGGATGATTTTCTACCAATCGTTTGGAAATTTCATAGGTGTACCAACCAAAACCTTCCATTTTTGGAAGCAACATCCGTGTATTTATGGCAATGCGCACCTTAAAAATTCAAAATATAATTGGTCTGTTTTTCTTTTCCTATCGTAGTTGCAGGCCCATGTCCACAATAAACAACTGTTTCTTCGGGAAGCTGAAACATGGTTTCAAAAATAGAAGTTTTCAGTGTTTCCAAATCACCACCAGGCAAATCCACACGACCAAAACTACCTTGAAACAACACATCGCCATTGATTACAAAATTGTTTTCCTTGTTGTAAAAAACAACGTGTCCAGGTGCATGTCCAGGCGTAAAAAACACGTCAAATGAAATAGCTCCAAAAGTTAAGGTTTCTCCATGTTTCAATTCTTTGGTTGGTTGTGGAGATGTTTTGTAATTCGGAAAACCATAAACGTGAGCATAATTGGTCACCGCATTTAATGTTGAATTATCAAGCGGATGCAAGGAATAATCCACTTTGTATTTGTCTATAACATGTGCATTTCCCAACACGTGATCAATATGTGCGTGTGTGTTCAAAACTGCCAAAACAGTGAGATTGTTGGTAGAAATGAAGGCATCCAACGCTTGTTCCTCGTGTTTTTCATAGCATCCCGGGTCAATAACTACGGCATCGCCATTATCGGCATAAACAAGGTATGTATTTTCCTGAAAAGGATTAAATGTAAAATGAGCTACGTGTAATTTCATAGTGTAAAGTTAACTCATTTTTTTTGTATTTCCAGCTTGCTTTAGATTTCAATTTAGGCTTGCTTTTATTTGCGATAATTTACTATCTTTGTAGCTTACTTTTTTTGACAACAGAAAAACAGATTTTAAAACTTATAACAGTATGGAATTAAATAATTTAACGGCAATTTCTCCTATTGATGGACGTTACCACGATAAAACTACCGAATTACAACCGTATTTTTCTGAATTTGGATTGATAAAATACCGCGTAATTGTGGAGGTAGAATACTTAATTGCCTTGGTTGAATCGGGAATTGAGCCGTTAAAAAACTTTCCAAAAGATAAGTTTGCGCAATTGCGAGAAATTGTAACTAATTTTTCTGAAAACGATGCTTTGTGGATAAAAAATACGGAGAAAACCACCAATCATGACGTGAAAGCGGTGGAATATTTCCTAAAAGATAAAATGCAACAATTGGGCTTGGATGCTTATTTGGAATTTGTGCATTTTGGTTTAACATCGCAAGATATCAATAACACGTCAATTCCTTTATCGCTCAAAGAAGCAATTAACGAGCAGTATTTGCCGTTGTTGCAACAAGTGTTGGATAAATTAAAAGCATTGAAAACCGAGTGGAAAGACATTCCAATGTTGGCAAGAACACACGGACAACCAGCTTCGCCTACACGTTTAGGAAAAGAAATTCAAGTGTTTGAAGAACGTATTGAACGTCAGTTGGATTTATTGAAGCAAATTCCATATTCGGCTAAATTTGGAGGTGCAACAGGGAATTTTAATGCACATTTTGTAGCTTTTCCTCAAACCGATTGGGTGAAATTTGCGAATAATTTTGTCAACAATGGATTGGGGTTAAACCGTTCGCAAACAACCACACAAATTGAACATTACGACAATTTAGCAGCACTTTTCGATGCTTTGAAACGCATCAATACCATTGTGTTGGATTTGAACAGAGACATGTGGACTTATATTTCGGAAGAATATTTCAAACAAAAATTGAAAGAAGGAGAAATTGGTTCATCTGCCATGCCGCACAAGGTAAATCCTATTGATTTTGAAAATTCAGAAGGGAATATTGGTATTGCCAACGCTATTTTTGAACATTTAGCAATCAAATTGCCTGTTTCAAGATTGCAACGCGATTTAACCGATTCTACTGTTTTGAGAACCATCGGAATGCCGTTTGCACATACCTTCATTGCATTTAAATCTACGTTGAAAGGATTGGATAAATTGTTGTTGAACGAACAAGCTTTTCACGACGATTTGGAAAACAATTGGGCGGTTGTTGCAGAGGCAATTCAAACAATTTTACGCCGCGAAGGATTTGAAAAACCTTATGAAGCATTAAAAGGGTTGACAAGAAAAAATGAGCAGGTTACAAAACAAACTGTACATGCTTTCGTTGATACATTAAACATCAGCGATGCGTTGAAAGCTGAATTAAAGCAAATAACACCGCATAATTATACCGGAATTCAATTAGTGCCATGATAAAACAACTTTTCACATTCGCCTTTATTATTCTTGGTTCGTTGCTAGCAATGGGTCAGAAAGAACAATTGGAATGGGGCGAGTTGAAAGGAAATAGTGGTAATTTAATTGAAATCATGCCACTTAATGGTAAAGATTTTTACACCTTGCGTTGGAAAGGTGGCAATGCTTTTGGTGGTTATTACTTATCACGATATACCGATTTGAAAGAAGTTAAATCAAAACGTGTTTCTATTGCGGTTAATTACAACATTGCCAATTTTGAAGATGTAATTATTGTGGACGAGCATCCATCGGTGATTTTAACTAATATCAAAGACGGTAAAGAACAAGTTTATTTGCAGCAATACAGCTATGAGTTAGAACCTCGAGGAGAGGCAAAATTGCTTGCCAACTACGATATTCAAAAAGGAATGTCCAAAGAGGATATAAAAATTATCCAATCCAAAGACAAAGAATATTTTGCGGTTTTGTGGTTGCTCATTGGCAGAAAAAAAGACCACGATGTGTATGGTTATGCCATTTACAACAAAAAGTTTAAGTTGATGGATCAAGGTGAGTATGAAATTCCTTTTGAATCACGTTACTCACAACTGACACACCATTTGCTAAGCAATACAGGCGATTACTTTTTTGTAATCAAAGAATTTGAACCTAATCAAACAAGAGGATTGAATCAACCTGATTTGATGTACAAAAACATGCATATTTTTCAGGTCAACGATGGTGAATTAAAAAATTACACACTTCCGTTTCAAGGAAAGAGGGTAGAAGCTATTTCTGTCAATACCAACGATAGCAGTTCCTACATCATTACTGGAGTTTATGGGGCCAATGAATTTAATGGCGCTCAAGGGGTTTTTTACATGAAATTGGATTTTAAAAATCAGGCGATAACTCAACAAAGTTTTCATGAATTTGATAAAGATTTTATAACCGAAGATTGGACCAAACGCGAAAAAGAACGTGCTGAAAGACGCGAGGCAAGAGGGGTGGATGAACCTTCTTTGTACAACTACCAAATGCGCGAAGCACAACTCCTCCCCGATGGAAGTATGATTGGCATAATGGAGCAAAACTATGTGGTAGTGAGTACTTTTTCGGATGTTAGAAGCATTATGACCATTAGTTATACCTATTATTACAACGATATTGTTTTGTTTAAAATCAATAAAGACGGAGCGTTTGGTTGGGTAACGAAAGTCAAAAAATCGCAAATTTCTACTAATGATGGCGGACCATTTAGCTCGTTTGCAAGTATTTCCGATTCATCAACCATTCGTTTAATTTTCAACGATAATATTGAGAATTACGACGAACAAGGAAAATACATTCCAAAATCAGAAAATTACACTCGTTTCAGTAAACGTTACAACACGGTGGCATTGGTGGAAGTGGATGTAAAATCGGGTGAACAGAAAAGAAACACGTTGTTCTCTCGCAAAGAAACAAAAACGATTGCCGTTCCAAAATTGTTCAAAGTAGATATGAATTCAAAAGAAATGTTGCTCTACACCATGTTGAACGGTCGTGAGTTGTATGGTATTTTGAATATTGGCAATCAATAATAGTTAAATACGAAGTTTCACGTATTTTATTCCAATTATGTAATTTTTTGAAAATGATGGCGTTATACAAGAAAACTAGAAGCCATGAAACACCTTATTTTTATTGCTCTAATCTTATGGGGATACATAGGATGGGCAGCACCGATTGATATTACAGAAGCAATTGCAACAGGAAAAATAAAAGTTTTAACCAGTTATGAAAAATTGGGCAACAACGGCGTGATTTTAACCCTCACCAATTTGCAAGCAAGTCCAATTACAATTGTCGTTCCAGCTGGAACGTTGTTTAAATCAAGCGATGAAGAACAAGAATTGTTGAATATTGAAGAACAATTGTTTGTTTTGCAACAAAACGAGCAAAAAAAGGTGAGAGTTGGCGGATATTGCACTCAATTGAAACGCATTGCGCCACGTCTCGACAGTAAATTCACAATCGGGAAAACCAAAAATACGCTGTTGTTGGCTTTTTTAGAGTTTTTAAAAACCAATCAGCCTTCCAAATCAAATTACCAAGAAGCGGTTTGGGCGTTGACAGATAAAGAGCCTATTGAATCCATTGAGGTAAAAAACGATGCGGACACCAAGTTGCGTGAGTTTATTGCTAAAAAAACCAATCGTACTAATCCGTGGTATTACAAGCAACAATCGGTGGGGGTAACACCTGGGCGACCGATAGAGCGCAGAACTATTGCCGTTTCTGGACATTTAGACATCACCACAACCGAAGATACGCCGTTTCGAATTATTGTTGTGGATTTGGCTGGAAAAGAATTGCAAGTGTTGAATCAAAACAATACCATTGAAAAAAATGTAAAACACTCGTTTCGTTTTGCTTTAACCGTGCAAGGTTGGCAAAAAGGAAAATACAAAATTCTTATTCAAAAAGAAGCGGATAAATCCACCATAAAGGCATTTGATTTTGAGGTTTAATTTTCCTCGTTAATTAATGCAATCCATTCATCTACTCTCTTTGCGTTTTCCAGTAAAAAATCACCCGATTGTACGCGGTTGAGCGCAATGAGCGTAGCTCCTGAGTTAAGTTTTACACCAAAATCGTTGGCAATGGAACGAATATAGGTGCCTTTGGAGCATTTAACATAAAAATCTACTTCTGGAAAACGTTCGGTAGAAATGGTAAATTCTTTAATTTCAATTTGGTTGGGTTTCATTTCCACTTCTTTGCCAGCACGTGCCAAATCATAAGCTCTTTTGCCGTCAATTTGCTTAGCAGAGAAAATAGGAGGATATTGATCTTGCACACCTAAAAACGATTGAACAACTGATTGCATCAATTCATCGGTGATGTGTTCTGTCGGATATATTTTGTCGTCAAAAGGTTTTTCGAGGTCAAAACAGGGTGTAGTTTTTCCAATTAAGAACGTTCCGGTATAGGCTTTATCGTCGTTGGTTAAATCTGGAATTTTTTTAGTTGCTTTTCCTGTGCAAATCACCAATAAGCCAGTTGCCAATGGGTCGAGCGTACCTGCGTGCCCCACTTTAAACTTTTTGATGCCGTATTTTTTGCGTAAGTTCCAACGGAGCTTGTTGACCACGTCAAAAGAAGTCCATTTGTAAGGTTTGTCAATTAAAAGAATTTCCCCTGCGCTAAAATCGTATGCCATTACACTACTTTTAAGTCAAACCCCGACCAAATCAAGATAAGAATTAATAAACCTACTACTATTCTATAAATTCCAAATGCTTTAAATCCGCGTTTTGACACAAAGCTGATAAATCCTTTGATGGCGATAAATGCAACGATGAACGCTACGATGTTTCCCACAATAAGCAAGTTGATTTGTTCTGAAGTAAACGAGTTGCCATCTTGAAAATAATCCAATAATTTTTTTGAAGTTGCACCCAACATTGTAGGCACAGCTAGGAAAAATGAAAATTCAGCAGCTGCACTACGTGAAAGTTTTTGCGACATTCCACCAACAATCGTTGCGGCAGAACGAGATACACCTGGTACCATAGCCAAACATTGGAAGAAACCAATTTTCAATGCCGTTAAATAACTAATTTCTTTTTCTTCGTTGACTGTAGGATTTTTAAACCAATCGTCCACAAAAAGTAGGATAATACCACCAATAACAAGTGAAATGGCAACTGTTGTTGGACTTTCCAATAATTCATCAATTTTATCGCTCAGCAAAACACCAAAAACCGCCGCTGGAATAAAAGCAACCAATAATTTGATGTAGAAGTTTATGGATTGAAAAAAGCGTTTAAAATACATAACCACCACCGAAAGAATGGCGCCCAATTGAATAACGATGGTAAACAATTTGGTAAAATCTTGATCGGCAATTCCCATTAATGATGAACCGATAATCATGTGTCCCGTTGATGAAACAGGTAAAAACTCAGTCAAGCCTTCAATGATGGCAAGAATGATGGCTTCAATAAAATTCATTGCAATTATTCTTCAGAAGTTGAGTTGCTTGATTTGCTTTTCTTCATGATTGAATAAATCATGATAACAAAACCAGCGATGATAAGAATTGGAGCTATTGTTAAACGTGTAGTATTGAATAATTGGTCGCCAGTAAACACATTTGGATCTTTAGAACCACCACCAATCATTAAAATATATCCTAAAATATTAATAGCCAAACCGATAAAAAGCAATTTATAGTTTTCTTTTCTAAATCCAAAGTGAAAATTCGCTTTGTCGATGTTATCGTTATTTTTTTTCTCGCTCATGGGGTCAAATTTAATAGAAAGATTGAAAATTTCTGTTTCAAGTTGCTAAAATAACAATTTTTATCATTTTTTGAGGTTGTAAACAAAAACAAAGCCCGTTGGAAAACAAGGATAAAACCATCTGATTTGTTAAAATATATGCATGCATAGCTAAATTGTTAATAAACTACTTCAAAATGTATAGCTTTTTAAATTGTTTTTAATTAGATTTGCACACGAAAATTGAAAAAATTATAGATTTATGAAAATATTAGTAGGTATTTCGAAATCACCAGACACAACTTCAAAAATTGCTTTTACAGATGGCAATACAAAGTTTGATGAGAATGGTGTTCAGTATATTGTGAATCCTTACGATGAGTGGTATGCTTTGGTTCGTGCGTTGGAATTAAAAGAGACGTTGGGTGGTTCAGTTACAATTGTTACAGTTGGAGCTGCTGCAGACGAGGCGGTAATTCGCAAAGCGTTGGCTATTGGTGCTGATGATGCAGTAAGAATTGATGCTGATCCAAAAGATGCATATTACACAGCGATGCAAATTGCAGAATATGCAAAAGACAAAGGATTTGATTTGGTATTGACCGGGAAAGAAACAATCAACTACAACGGTTCACAAGTTGGTGGTATGATTGCTGAGGCGTTGGATATGCCATTTATTTCATTGGCTTGCAAATTGGATGTTAACGGAACAACATTGAAGTTGGAGAAAGAATATTTGGGTGGAATTCAAGAAATTGAAACATCACTTCCAGCAGTTGTTTCTTGTGCAAAAGGAATGGCAGAGCAACGTATTCCAAACATGCGTGGAATTATGGCTGCAAGAACAAAACCTTTAACGGTGGTACCAGCTGCTCCAGTTGAAGAGTTGGTTAGCTTTGTTGGTTACACAATGCCAGCAGCTAAATCTGCAGTGAAAATGATTGCTCCAGACAACATGGATGAATTAGTTTCTTTGTTACACAACGAAGCTAAAGTTATCTAATTATTAATTTTATACAAAGTAGATATGTCAGTTTTAGTATATATTAATGCAGGACACGGAATCGGGAAAAATGCTTTTGAAGCCGTGACTTATGGAAAGAAATTAGGAGATGTTACCGTTGTTACAAATGGTAATGTTGATGATGCAGCACTTGCTAAATTGGGTGAGTATGGTGCATCAAAAGTATTGGTTGATAAATCGTTGACAGCAGCAGATGACCAACAATTAACACGCTTGGTTGAAAACGCTGCTAATCAAGTTGGTGCCAACACAATTGTTTTTGTACACGACCACGTAGCGAAAAACGTAGCGCCTCGTTTGGCTGTTCGTATGAAAGCTGGATTGGTTTCAGGAGCAATTGCATTGCCAGAAGGTGATGGTTCTGTGAAAGTTAACGTATTTTCAGGAAAAGCTTTTGGAAGTGTGAAAGTAAACACAGCTAAAAAAATTATTTCATTGTTGCCTAACTCTATCCAACCTGAAAATGGTGGTGGAAGTGCAACTGTTGAAACTTTTGCTGCCAACGCAGGAGATGCAAAAGTGAAAGTTTTGGCTACTAAACAACCAGAAGGTGAAATTCCATTACCAGAAGCTGAATTGGTAGTTTCTGCTGGTCGTGGTTTGAAAGGACCAGAAAACTGGGGAATTGTTGAAGATTTAGCAAAAGCTTTGGGTGCTGCAACTGCATGTTCACGTCCAGTTTCTGATGCTGATTGGAGACCTCACCACGAGCACGTTGGACAAACAGGTATTGCTATTCGTCCAAACTTGTACATTGCAGTTGGAATTTCTGGTGCAATTCAACACTTGGCGGGAGTTAATGGTTCTAAAACAATTGTGGTAATTAACACAGATGCTGAAGCACCATTCTTTAAAGCTGCTGATTACGGTGTTGTTGGCGATGCATTTGAAGTATTACCTCGTTTAACAGAAGCTGTGAAGAAGTTTAAAGCTTCTCACTAATTAATAAAATTCAATAAAAATAGGGAAGTGTAGTTTATACTTCCCTATTTTTTGTTATTTTAGAAAACTCTTTCAATCAGAATGAATAAAATAAAACTTGATATAGTAGGACTTTCATACAGTCAAACGCAATCTGGCGCTTATGCGCTGGTGTTGGCAGAATCGGGAGGTAAACGTAGATTACCGATTATTATTGGTGGATTTGAAGCACAAGCAATTGCCATAGAATTGGAAAAAATGACGCCTACACGACCGTTAACACACGATTTGTTTAAAGCGTTTGCACTTACATTTGAGGTTCAAGTGAAAGAAATTTTTATTTATGACTTGGTGGAAGGAATTTTCTTTTCTAAAATTATTTGCGAGCAAAACGGTGATTTTTATGAAATTGACGCACGCACGTCGGATGCCATTGCCATAGGTGTACGTTTTAGTGCTCCAATTTATACGCTGGAAAGCATTTTGTCGAGTGCCGGCATATTGTTGGACGATGACTTATTAGAAGAAGGAGAAAAAGCCATTGAAAGTGAAGGCGCAATGAATGAAACGATGCCTCAAAGCAATCCTTTTCAAAAAATGTCGTTAGACGATTTAAAGAGAAAATTAGAAGAAGCTATTCACAATGAAGAATATGAATTGGCTTCAAAAATTAGAGATGAAATTAACAATCGCTCTACCAATTAATTACTACTTATCACATGCTTAAAGATTTAAAACTAAAACTTACCGTTATGAGCTTCTTACAATTTTTTGTATGGGGCGCATGGTTAATTACTATTGGTATTTATTGTAGTCAAACCCTAAAATGGTCGTTTTCTGAATTTGGTGCAATTTTCTCAACAATGGGAATTTCATCGTTGTTTATGCCAACTTTAATTGGTTTTATTGCAGATAAATGGATTAACTCAGAGAAATTATATGCGTTGTTACATTTAGGCAATGCTTCGGCAATTTTATATTTAACAACAGTCAACGATTCCACCACTTTTTTCTGGGTGGTGTTGTTTGCTATGATTTGTTACATGCCTACATTGGCGTTGTCTAACTCTATTGCCTATCAAATATTAAAATCACGAAATTTAGATGTTGTAAAAGTATTTCCTTCCATTCGTGTTTGGGGAACTGTAGGCTTTATTGCAGCGATGTGGGTTACGAATTTAACTGGAAATAAAGCAACAGAGGGACAGTTTTATATTTCGGCAATTGCTGGAGTTTTATTAGCCTTGTTTTCTTTGTTTGTATTACCTAAGTGTCCGCCACAATACACCGGAAAATCGGTTGAAAAGTCAAATATTATCAAAGATGCGTTTTATTTATTTGCCGATTACAAAATGGCGCTTTTCTTCTTCTTTTCTATGCTGTTGGGTGGGGCTTTGCAGTTGACCAATATGTATGGAGATAGTTTTTTATCCAGTTTTGAAGCAATACCGCAATATGCAGATTCATTGGTGGTGCGCTATTCTACCCTCATTATGTCAATTTCACAAATTTCCGAAACATTATTTATTCTTGCCATTCCTTTTTTCTTAAAACGCTATGGAATTAAGAACGTAATGCTGATGAGTATGTTTGCTTGGGTATTGCGTTTTGGGTTGTTTGCTTATGGAAATCCAGCAGATGGCTTGTGGATGATTATCCTTTCATGTATTGTGTATGGAATGGCTTTTGATTTTTTCAATGTATCGGGTTCTCTTTACGTAGAAACTACAGCAAATCCAAAAATTAGAGCCAGTGCACAAGGAATGTTTATGATGATGACCAATGGCGTAGGGGCAATTTTGGGAAGTTCTATCAGTGGTGTGGTTATCGATAAATACTTTGTACTTGCCGATGGTTCGTTGGATTGGACAGGTGTTTGGTTATCGTTTGCTTTGTATGCCTTGATTGTTGCAGTTTTATTTGCAGTACTTTTTAAACACAAACACACGCCTTTAACAGATGAACAAATCTCTCATTAGTTCACATTAATTCGTTTATTTGTTAAAAATTTTGTCAGATTTAATTTTAGGTGTAGATTTGCGCCCATTAACTAATTAAATCATTTACTATGACAAAGTTAAGAATCACTTTCTTAAATTTATTTTCAAAAGCGATCGTAGGAATTTTTGCATTTGGATTGAGTTTCAATTCATTTGGTCAAATTATTAGAGATACGATTTCAGCAGTTGGTTTACAAACATGGACTGTCCCAGCCAACGTTACCAACATCACTATAGATGTTTGGGGAGCTGGAGGTGGCGGCGGTGGTGCCGAAAGTCACATTTTAAATTATGCTAAACCTCGCGCTGCTGGAGGTGGCGGTGGAGCTTTTTCTAGTGGCTCATTTGCTGTAACGTCAAGCGATGTTTTATCAATAACTGTTGGTGAGGGAGGTATTGGTGGAACTTCTAATCAAGATGGAGCAGCTGGAGGTGCTACGATAGTAGAATTAGCTGGAACAACTATTGTGTCTGCGGATGGTGGTCAAGGTGGTGCTTTCCGTGATTGCGAAGGAAACGTTGGTACTGCTACAGGTTTAGGAGGTAGTGCTGGTACATTGTTTTTATATGCTGGAGGTAACGGAGCTCCATCAAATACGACTGAATTTGGAGCGGGTGGCGGTGGTGCCGCTGGTACAACACAAGCAGGAACTAATGGAACAGGTTCAACAGGTGGACTTGGAGGCCTTGTAGGTGGTGGAAATGGTGGTGATCCAACAACTCTGCAAGATGAAGATGGAAAGCCAGGTGCATTGCCTGGAGGTGGTGGTAGTGGTGCCAGAAGAACAGATTTGGCAGGTTCTACAAAAGGTGGCAATGGAGCAAATGGAATGGTTATTATTTCTTATTGCGTTTTGCCAACAGCACCAACAATTGCAACTGGTTCTTTAACTCCTTGTGAGCAATCAAACGAAACATACACATTAACAGCAGATGCCAATGTAGATTATTATGTATGGACATTGCCTAATGGTTGGAGTGGTTTAAGTACATCTAACTCTATTGACGTAGTTGTTGGGCAACCTGGAACGATTACAGTTGAAGCATTCAACGTGTGTGGTCAGTCTACTACAGAAACGTTTACAATTAACGTAACTGAATTGCCTGCTCAACCGTCAGCAATTTCGGGTAATGCAATAGCATGTGAAGGTACACAACAAACGTATGCTGTAACAAACGATGTAACAGTTGATTCATACACATGGACTTTGCCAGGAGATTGGACAGGCGCAAGCACAACCAACAGCATTGTTGCAACAATTGGTACACAAGCAGGAATGATTTCTGTGGTTGCCAACAACATTTGTGGTTCTTCTGCGGCTAGTATTTTGAATGCAACAATTTCAAATTTACCAGCTCAACCTTCTGCAATTAATGGTAACACAACTTTTTGTCAAGGAGATAATGCTGCATTTAACGTAGCATCAAATCCAGAAGTTACCAATTATGTTTGGACTTTCCCTGCTGATTGGACAGGAACAAGCACAACAAACATTATTAATTTAACAGTTGGCGCTACATCTGGTGATGTAACAGTTGCTGCCGTAAATAGTTGTGGATCATCTACAGCACAAACATTAACAATTACAGTAAATCCAGTTGATGCAACAGTAACTAACAATAACAATGTGTTGACTGCAAATCAAGCTGGTGCTGTTTATTTATGGATTGACTGTGCTACGGGTGCTCCAGTTGCAAATGGAGCTGGACAAACATACACACCAGTTCAAAACGGAAGTTATAAAGTGATGATTACTACACCTTCAGGTTGTACTGTAGTTTCTGAATGTGTAACTGTTTCTAATTTAAGTGTAGAAAAAGCAACAATAGAAGCTGTTTCGGTATATCCAAATCCTGCTTCAAATTTTGTTACCATTGCCAATGTAGATGGTGATGCAACAGTGCAATTGTTGGATATGACAGGTAAAGTTGTTATTTCAACTGTTGTTAACGGAACAACAAAAATTAATTTAGAAGAAGTAAATGCTGGTGCATATTTCTTAGTTGTTTCAACTGCTAATGGTGTGAAAAACCAAAAGTTAATTGTAAGAAAATAATTCTAAGCATATTGAATTGGAAGAATCCGCTCGAAAGGGCGGATTTTTTTGTGAGTATTATTGAAAATTGGCTACTACTGAAACCTAAGATAGATTAGGATTGTCTTTGAATTTAAGGCTTAATAGACAAAATTAATGCTCAAAATCGTTCAATCCCTTACTCTGACTAACTATAAAGTCAATCAAAGGTTATAAAAAAAGTGCACTCAAACGAATGCACTTTAATTATTTTTAACTGCTATTGAATTACTTCCAACCGCCACCAAGTGAACGGTAAAGCGCAATCATTGCTTTGAATTCTTGCAATTTATCGTTTACACCTGTCAATTGAGCTGAAATTAAGTTTTGCTCAGATGTTAACACATCGTTGTAATTGGTGTTGCTACTAAATTCTAGCAAACTCATTCTAAACGCCACTGCTTTTTCCAATGCTTCAATTTGCTTTACACGTGTTACTTGTTTTTCTTTAGCAGTTTCAAAAGCATACAAAGCATTGGTAACTTCTTGACCTGCTGTTAGCAATGTTTTTTCAAACGTATTCCAAGCTTGTTGTTGAGCAACTTTTGCATTTCTTAGATTGGTTTTTAAAACACCACGTTGAAAAATAGGTTGAACCAAACCTCCTACTAAATTTACAAAGATACTAGCTGGGTCAAACAACGTACGTGTAGTTAAAGCACTTATTCCTCCTGTTCCCGATGTAAGGCGCAAAGAAGGGTAAAATGAAGCACGTGCTACGTTGGTAACTTCAAATGCTTGTCTAAACCCAAGTTCGGCAGCTGTAACATCCGGACGATTTGCCAATAACTGCGCAGGAACACCTACATGAAGCATCATAGGCATTGATTGGCTATCAAATTCACCACGTGCAATTGGTTGCAAAGGTTTAACCGTCAAAACACACAACGTATTCTCTAACTCACGAATTGAACGTTTTAAATCGGGAATGGTAACTTGAGCAGCGTATAAATTGGATTCTGCTTGCACAACATCTGCACCCGACAAACTTCCAGATTCTTTCAATGCTTTGATGGCAGCAACCGATTTTTCACGAATATTAATGGTTTCTTCTGTAATTGCCAATTGCTTGTCCAAAGCCAATAAGGTATAATACGATTCAGCAATGGTGGCAATTAACGCCGTTTTAACTGCATTTTGCGATGCGATTGATTTCATCCATGCAGCTTGAGCACTTCTTTTTGCGGCTGTTAATTTACCCCAAATTTCAATTTCCCAATTGGTTGAAAATCCAAGTGAAACAGAAGTTGTTTGCAAGTTGATATTGACATTGGAAGGAAAATTAAGTGCATTTTGTGACATTTTATTATAGGTCACTTGCGGTGTAAAATCCAAGCTGGGCGCAAATGCTTGTTTGGATTGTTTGAGCGTATTTTCAGCAGTTGAAATTTGAAGAATTGCATTTTGCAAGTCATAGTTTTTATCCAATCCTTCTTGAATCAACGCTTTTAAGTGCTCGTCTTGAAAAAAGTCTTGCCATTTGACATCTGCAAGGGTTGTAGTGTCTTGCGAGGTGTGGTCGCGAAACAACCCTTTTTGTTGCTCTTCAGAAATGGTCGGTTTTTCATACTTTTTTGTAATCACCCCACAACCAGATAGCATACCAACCGTTGCAATACCAATTACTAAATTATAATATCTCGATTTCATTGTTTTTACAATTTTGAATTCTTATTTTTTACTTGATACTTTTTCATGGAGAATTTGGAACACAACGTACAACCCCGGAATTACAAACACTCCTAACAATGTACCGATGAGCATCCCTCCAATTGCACTTGTACCGATTGCGTTGTTACCAATTGCACCAGCACCTTTTGCAAACATTAAAGGCAATAACCCAAAAATAAATGCAAAAGAGGTCATTAAAATTGGACGGAAACGTGAACGAGCTCCTTCAATTGCTGCATCAAAAATTGCTGCACCTTTTTTGCGGGCTTCATGGGCAAATTCTACAATCAGAATGGCATTTTTGGCCAATAATCCGATGAGCATAATTAGTGTAATTTGCACATAAATGTTATTGCTCACATCAAACATCCACGCAAAAATGAATGCACCAGCTAATCCCACAGGCAATGAAAGAATTACTGCCAAAGGCAACATGTAACTTTCGTATTGCGCTGCTAATAAGAAGTAAACAAATACCAAACACAATAAGAAAATATAGATGGTTTGGCTACCTGCATTGATTTCCTCACGGCTCATACCAGAGAATTCGTAACCATACCCCAGTGGAAGTGTTTCTTTTGCCACTTCTTCAATTGCTTTGATGGCATCTCCTGTACTATAACCTTCACTTGGACCACCTTGAATATGAACAGAAGTAAACAAGTTGAAACGGTTTATGGCTTGCGGACCAAACACTTTTTTCAATTCGATGAACTGTGAAATTGGAGCCATTTCGCCTTTATTGTTTCTAACCATGATGTGGTTGAGTGATTCTGTATTGGCTCTAAACTCAGGTTCTGCTTGATACATTACACGGTATTGTTTACCAAAACGGTTGAAATCAGAGGCATAAACCCCACCAAAATAACCTTGCAAGGTACTCAAAACATCTTTAACTGTTAATCCAGCACGTTTGATCGCAGGAACATTCAAATCAATTTGGTATTGCGGATAATTAGGTGAGAAGGATGTTGCTGCAAACTGAATTTCGGGACGCGCATTCAATGCTGCCAATAATTTTTGATTAACCTCATTCAATTCTTCAATTGTTCCACCTTTTTGATCTTGCAATTCGAATTCAAATCCACTGCTGAAACCAAATCCCATGATGGTTGGACGAGGGAAGAAAATCACTTTTGCATCTTTTACACTTGCTGTTCGTTTAAACAACTCTTGCACAATGGATGCTTGGTCTTGTCCCGCTTCTTTACGTTCGTTCCAGTTTTTTAATCGGATGATAATCATTCCATAGTTGGAACCAGAACCACTGATTAAGCTAAATCCAGAGATACGAAGAATGTTGCTTATGCCTGGAATATCTTTGATTTTATTTTCAATATCCAACAACACACGTTCAGATTCTTCAACCGATGTACCAGGAGGCAATGTAATATCCGACATCACTCCACCAACGTCTTCGTTTGGAACAAATGCTTTTGGTCTAGAATTCATGATTAACACAAACAAACCTGCAAAAACAGCAATAACGGTAAAGGCCAACCATTTTTTGTGAATGAAAAATTGAGCCGATTTTTTATATTTCTCTGTTGTTTTTTCAAAAGCAATGTTGAAATAATCAAAGAAACGACGAACAAAATTCTTTTTCTTACCCTCTTCGTGTTCGTGCGGTTTTAAAATCAATGCACAAAGAGCTGGAGACAACGTTAGGGCGTTAATAGCCGAAATAAAAATCGCAACAGCCAAGGTGATACCAAATTGTTTGTAGAAAACCCCTGCCGAGCCACTGATGAACGTAACAGGAATAAACACGGCTGCCATAACCAAGGTAATGGAAATAATTGCTCCACTAATTTCGTTCATGGCGCTATGAGCTGCTTTTTTAGGGTCTTTTTCACCTTGTTCCATTTTAGCGTGCACCGCTTCAACGACGACAATGGCATCATCCACCACAATACCAACAGCCAACACCAATGCAAATAAGGTTAGCAAGTTAATGGTAAACCCAAATAAACTTAAAAAGAAGAACGTACCAATGATGGCAACTGGAACCGAAATTGCAGGTATGATGGTAGAACGCCAATCTTGCAAAAAGATGAATACTACCAAAAACACTAATATAAATGCTTCAATTAAGGTTTGAATTACTTTTGAAATGGATGCCTCTAAGAAATCGTTAGCATTTGATAGTACTGCTACATCAATTCCTTGTGGGAAGTTTACTTTAACTTCATCAATAACTTTCATTACACCTTTGATTACATCTTGTGCATTGGAGCCTGATGTTTGTGCAATGGCAATACCCACACCTTGTTTACCGTTAGAATAGGTCATTCCGGCATAGGTTTGTGAACCCAATTCAACTCGAGCAACATCGCCCAATTTTAAAATTTCACCATTTTCGGTAGAATTGATAACGATGTCTTCAAATTCTTCTACACTTTTTAAACGCCCTTTGTATTTTAAGACGTATTGGAACGATTGATCGCTGTTTTCTCCCAATTGACCTGGTGCAGCTTCTAAGTTTTGCTCGGCCAATGCAGCAGCAATATCACTTGGAACTAATCCATAACTTGCCATCACATCGGGGCGCAACCAAATACGCATAGAGTAGTTGTTCTGACTAAAAATCATGGCTTCACCCACACCATTTACACGCTTAATACGCGGCAAAATATTGATTTCAGCATAGTTTTGCAAAAACGTCATGTCGTATTCTGGGTTGCTACTGTTCAAGTCAAAAATCAAAATATTATCACTCTGACGTTTAGAGGT
>JAKQEZ010000591.1 GCA_029558435.1 Bacteroidota bacterium | reverse complement strand
CAAACCACGGCCAACTTCTTGAAGTTTTGAAATTTCACTGCCACTGCTTCGGAGTTTGCAGATCTGAAATACGTTTGGATTGTCCCAACCTTCACGCAAAGTCCATTTTGAGAAGATGAATCGTCTTGGATTTTCCAAATCAAGCATAGCTTGTTTGTCGTGCAAAATTTCGTTTATCTCTTTTTCAATAGCTTCATCTTTCTCCGTATTGTCTTTTGAAAAATAACCTGCGTGTGTGGCAGAAAGGTCAATCAAAGTTTTTTCAAGATATGCTTTATAGAACGTGTCCTTTTCTGTTTTAAGCAATTCTTCAATTTCTGCTTTGATGTATTGCTCAACGGTTTTTCTGATATATCCTTCCTTGTTTCGGTATTCATCTATGTTATCAATGAAGAAAAGCGTTAACGGTTTTATTTTTACGTCTCTTGTTAAGAGTTGTTTTTCAATTTCAAAATGGTGTTTAATCGCCTTTTGAATCATTGTCTCCTGCAACTTTTCCGCATACGAATAAGGGTTGATTTTGTCTCCCTTTTTCATTTCCAAACCGTTACTTAAAACGACTGTGCTTTTATTCAGGTTCTCAATTCCCAAGCCCGTCATTTCGGGGTGAACCTTTTTTAAACTTTCTTTTTTGGTAACGGTTACTGTTTTGCGTTTTTCGTTTTCAATCAATTCAAAACTGGCTTCTGTGCCGTCTGAATCAATAAATTTTACGATTGCGTTTTCACCTGCGTTAAACTCCGTTATGTGTCCGATAACTCCTTTTACCAAATTTCTGTTGAAAGAATCAACGGCAGTTAGTGTGTAAATCAGGTTTTCGTAACCTTGAAAAGTAGCTCCATAACGTAGAATAAATTGGGGCTTCATTTTTTGAATGTTCTCCCAGGTCTTATTGCCTTGCCCGAATTTGTGTGGCTCGTCAATAATCATAAAAGGTTTGGTTGCTCCAATTGCATCAAATGGAACGGTGTATTTGTCGAACAAACCTTTATCGAAACTCTTTTGCATGGTTTCAGAGTTAATCATTCCGGCATTGATAATCATAACCTGAATACTGTTTTTCTCAAAGTTTCCGGCATTTACAAAACTGGTTACAGCCGGTGGAATGAACGACTTTTTGCTCTTGCTGTTTTTCTGACTTTCAACAATGTGCAAGTGAAGCGTTTTACCGTATTGTTCTTTGAAATGCTCACGGCTACTGTCTGATTTCAAAAAGTCAATCGTTCCTGCCTTGATAGACAATGTTGGAACAACAACAATAAATTTGAAAATGCCGTAACTTTTATTGAGTTCAAAAATGGTTTTGGTGTAAGTGTATGTTTTGCCTGTTCCAGTTTCCATCATTATATCAATGATGTTGCTGTTTCGCTTTATTTCTTCGTTTACTCCATTATCTTCTTGAACTGCTCTTATGTTTTGCGGATAAGTTCTTTCCGTTGTAAAATCAAATGCAGGATTGATATAGTTCTTATCGGCTTCTGTTGGCTGAACAAGGCTAATATTCTCAAACACGGCAATAGTGCTATCTACTGCGTGTGATTGATGATTCAGGTTCTTCTCAAAATTAAATCCCTTCATATTAATACCTTGTTATAAAGTCAATGTCGCTTTTTTTCTTGTTGTTGTAAGTTTTTACGTTTTCAGAAATCTCTCTTAAACTCTTACTTTCCAAGTGATAGCCAAAGGCGATGATGCTTTTAGGTTCAAAATGTTTGTCTGTATCTATTTTTTCCAAGAGTGCTTTCAAACTTTCGGTAGTAAATCCCTTGTTCATTAAATACAATCTGCCGTTGCCGTAATAAGCGGTGTAACCGCTTAAATCAACACTTGCTAAATCTTGTGTCAAAGGAATACCATCATACGTTTTCCAAGTAATGAGTAGTGCCTTGATGTCATCTTCTGAAAGTTTACCTGCATCAAACAAGGTTTGGGAACTATCGAACTGCTCTGCTTCAAAATCGTAATCATCCCAAATTGGAGTAGTTTCAAAAATTTTGAAATAGTTTTTAGTTTTTAGTGTTAAGTTTTTAGTTATTTCGGCTTTTAGATTTTTAATTTCTTCTTTGGTTTCTTCGGTTTGAGTTTCTGTTTCTAATTTTGTAATTTGTAATTCTAAATTCTTAATTTTTTCGTCTAAACCTTCGTTTATTTTTTTTGCAGCTCTTTTGATTCTTTCTTTGGTAATTTCAAAAATAGTAGGCGTGGCTTTGAGTTCGTTTTTTACAAAATCGTAAGCGGCTTTGTTTTTTTTAGCATCTATTTCTTCAGGTAACTGCACCAAAATAAATTTACGATTGCCACCATCTTTGGCATTGAGCTGCATTACGGCATCGGCTGTGGTGCCGCTACCAGCAAAGAAGTCGAGAATAATTTCATTCTTATCAACAGTTTCAATTAAGTGCTTCAATAATAAAGTTGGTTTTGGATAAGAAAATGGTTTAAAATTAAAATATTCTTTTTGTTCAATACCACCTTTTTTTGTTGTACCAAATTCACTTTCAATTACTGAACTAATTACCGAACCATCACGTTCATCACTTAAAAATGATTTTACATATACAGTTTCTTTTTTTCCAACAAAAATTCTACCCGTTCTAATGTACTCTTTAAATGTATCTGGTGCTAAAAATCCTTTTCTCTTTAATGTTTTTCCATTTTTTAATAAAACTTCCAAATCGTAATCATCTTGTTTGCTTAAATTGATTAATTGAAATAATTCCCCTTTTTTGTATTCATTTTCAATTCCAGCTACTAAATTATCTTCAGGTAATCTCAATTTATGCCTTGATTTATCCTTTTCTTTAAGATTTAAATTAACTTTATCCTTATTTTTTGTATAAAGCAAAACATATTCGTGGTGATAACCAACATTATTAGCTTCTAATTCTTTTCCTTTTTTCCAAATAAATTCAACAACAAAATTTTCTTCCCCAAAAACCTCATCCATCAATAAACGAAGTTGCGACACTTCGTTATCATCAATAGAAATAAAAATAACTCCATCATCTTTAAGAAGTTGTTTTGCTATGTATAGTCTAGGATACATAAAAGTTAGCCAAGCTGAATGGCTGTTGCTTTTGCTTTGAGTAAAATCTAAAATGCGTTTTGCTTTTTCAGCGTCAACACCAATCAACTGTTGCAACTCTTTTACTGTAAACTTTCTGTCGTCTTGATAAGTAAACCCGTCACTACCTGTATTGTATGGTGGGTCTATGTATATCATTTTTACTTGTTCGTAATAGGCGTTGGCAAGGTGTTTCAGCACTTCCAAATTATCGCCTTTTATGAGCAAGTTTTCGGAGTTTTTATTTTCTTCTTTTTGGTTGTGTGTTTCGTCTGCTTTCAGTAAAGTAGTTGCTGGGTCGCTTGCCAATAGCCTTGCATAGCTTTTACCCAACCATTCCAATCCGTAGCTTTCGGTAGAAAAGTTGATTTCCTTCTCCGTCAAGTTGGCTTTAAATTTCTCTAATTGAAAATTTCCGTCTTTGTCAAAGCAATGGGGAAAGTGCATTTTCAATGTTTCCAAATCTTTGTTGGGCACTTTTATATCAGTCGTAATTTTTTGCTCGTTGCTCATTTCTTGTCCTTTTTAATTTCGTTGTCAATCAATAGTTCCTTTACGTTCACGCTAAGAATTTCAGCTATTTCGTAAAGCACTTCAATTCGTGGTTGTTGTCTGTTTTGCACATAAGCATTAACCATATTGTAGCTTTTGCCCAATTGCTCGGCAAGCCAAGTTTGCTTGATCCCCTTTTCATCCAACACTTCTTTTATTCTGTTCATTTGTTCAAATGATGTCAAGTTGCAAATATAGTTTTAAAATATTTTATATCTCATTTTGCAAGATAAAAAGTAATCAAAATATTTTCAACAGTCTTGTCGGTGCATTGGCAAAAAACGGCTCTTTGGCTTTTGCTGAAGGGTTGGCTTGTGGGCGGGGCAAAAGCCAATGTGCCGTTTGTGGGTTGGCTGTCTTTTTACACTGACCGATAACGGTTCGGGGCTTGGCGAAGTGCGGGACTTTTAGCACTACACTTCAATCAAAGCACCAAAGTTCAAATTTAGCAGAAATGT
>JAKQEZ010000587.1 GCA_029558435.1 Bacteroidota bacterium | reverse complement strand
CTTCATAACTAATTTCTGTTGGATGATTAGAAGTTCCACAACTTACAACCAAAGTAAGAAGGAAAATGAATGCTAAAAATTTCATACAATCTTATTTTAACTTGAACGACAAGGGTAACAAATCCTTTGCCGAAAATAGCTTTATCACTTTTTTATTGGGACTTGTCAGCAAAATTTCAAAGGGATGATCTTGTCTATTTCCCGATTCCAACATCACTTGGCGGCAACTACCGCAAGGGGAAAGAAACGTTTCTTCTGAAAAAGCATCGCCAAAGGCAACAATGGCCATTTTTTTAATGGAATGTTGAGGAAAATTTGCTCCTGCATAAAACAAAGCAGTTCGTTCGGCACAGATTCCAGACGGATAAGCACTATTTTCTTGATTATTTCCTAAAACAATAGTTCCATCATTTAAAAGCACACTTGCCCCCACTTGAAAGTTGGAATAGGGTGCATAGGCGTTTGATGCTGCTATGAAAGCTCTATCAATTAAATCTAAATCTTCATCCGACAATTGGTCAAACGATTCAAATTCTTGGTATTTAATTGTAATTTCGTTCATAGCTAGTAGGTTTTAAGATTAATTATTTAAAAAATCCAAATCACCATTTTTCATTTTATGGTAGGATTTTGCCAAATAGGCAAGCACCATACGCATTGCATCAAAAGCGCTTTCGGTTGCTGGCGAAATTTCCTTTTTTTGGAGTTTGAGCAACAATTTCATATACATTGCTCCAAAGATTAATTCCACATCGTTTTTTTCTTTTAAATTCGATTTTTGCTTGAATTCATTGATAAACGATTGTGCCTTTTCATTGTATTCAATGTATGTAGAGTCGTTTGCTTGCCCCAATAACATGTTGTGTAAATAACTCAATTCGATGAGAGTTTCATTCAAGTCCAAAAGATGTCCCACTTTTTCAATGCGTTGATCTTTCATATCGCGAATGAGTTTAGAATACCATTTTTTATAGGCAGGTGCTAAATTTTTGTCGGTCAATTGTGGCTCTACAAAATTTTTCATAATTGCATCTACATCAAATTGATAGGCACGAATAACGTCTTCAATTTGGTACATATACAAAATATATTCTGCAATATTTTCTTGGTATTTTTGCTCGGCTATTTGCATGTTTATTTACCTACAGATTTTTCTTTTTCGTTCATAAAGGCAACAAATTTTTCGGTTACATCCATGGATGGATTTCCGTAAGCTACTTGTCCGCCCGCCCCACTGATTAAGAACAAATCAATGCCATTATCTTTAGAAAACTCTTCGCTGTATTTAATGATTTTGTTTTGAATAGCTGTAGTTGCTTCCAATTGTTTTTGTTGAAAAGCAGCCATTTTTGAGCCTTGAAATTCTTGCATTTGCTGTTGCAACATTCCTAAACGTTGTTCATACGCAGCCATTTGATTGGGTGTCAATATTTGTTTTTTAGCGCCACTTTCATATTCAGTATAGATACGCTCGTAATCACGTTGCATAGATGCCAATTGTTCTTGCAATTTAGCACCTTCTTTTTCAAAACGTTCTGATTCTTCTTTGTACACTTGAAACGTTTCTGCAACAGAATCCAATACATAAAATGCAATTTTAACACCATCTTTAATTGGAGCTGCCTCTGTTTTAATTGCATCTTTTGTTGCTGTAGTAGTTTTTTTATCCTTACAAGCAACCAACGCACCTGCTAACAAACCAATAAAAAGTATCTTTTTCATTTTGTTTTTTTATTTTCAATTAATATTTCATCCCATTCATGCTTCATTTTTTCAAAACGCACTAGCGTATGTTGAATCAATTCTGGGGTTATCATTTTTTCAAAATCTTCTACACCAAAAACATCCGTTTCTCCAATTTTAAACGATTGTTCCATTCCATCTTTTGCAAATTTAAGAATGTATTTACCATTGTATTGATAAATTTGAACATTAAAATGCTCTTCTTCAATTTCTTTCAACAGATTCATTTGGCGTAATTTTTCATTTTAAAAGCCTCAGCCCAATCGTTGCGCATCTCAATAAAACGATGTAAACAACTGATTAAAAAGTCGTTTGACAGCAAATCTTGAACACCTTTTGCACCATCCACTTCTGTTTCTTTCACTTTGAAAGATTGTTCAAATTGCCCCAACTCAATTTTAAGAATATATTCTCCGTTGAATTGAAAAATTTGAATTTTATATTTTTCGTGTGGTATAAGGCGAACTAAACGCATAATTTTATCAAACTTGAATTACACCTACGTTGTATTGTTTTTCAGCTTTTTTATGATTTGCCATTTCAATACCCATTGATACAACTTTGCGCGTTTCTTTCGGGTCAATGATAGCATCTACCCAAATTCTACTTGCTGCGTAGTACGGTGAAATTTGTTTATCGTATTTATCTTTGATTGTATTGAACAACTCTGCTTCTCTTTCTGGCGTAATTTCTTCTCCTTTTGCTTTTAAAGAAGCTACTTCAATTTGCAACAATACTTTTGCTGCAGAAGCACCACCCATTACGGCAATTTCTGCTGTTGGCCATGCCACAATCAAACGAGGGTCGTAGGCTTTACCACACATTGCATAGTTACCTGCACCATAAGAGTTGCCCACCACGATTGTAAACTTCGGCACAACCGAATTAGCCATTGCATTTACCATTTTTGCTCCGTCTTTAATAATTCCGCCGTGTTCTGATTTAGAACCAACCATAAATCCGGTTACATCCACCAAAAACACCAAAGGAATATTTTTTTGGTTACAGTTCATAATAAAACGTGCTGCTTTATCTGCTGAGTCGGAATAAATTACACCTCCCAATTGCATTTCGCCTTTGGCAGAGCGGATCACTTCACGTTGATTGGCAACAATACCTACACTCCACCCGTCAATGCGAGCATACGCACAAATGATTGTTTTACCATAATCGGCTTTGTATTCGGTATATTCTGAATTGTCCACAATGCGCTCCAACACTTCTTTCATGTTGTAAGGTTTTGAACGGTCGGTTGGGATAATTCCATACACCGATTTTGGTTCGTGTTTAGGGGCAACGGCTTCTTTTCTATCAAATCCTGCATTTTCAGATTGACCGATTTTATCCACTAAATCGCGGATAGTAGCAATGCATTCTTGGTCGTTTTCTGCTTTGTAATCACACACTCCCGAAATTGACGTATGTGTAGTTGCACCACCCAAAGTTTCGTTATCAATATTTTCACCAATAGCAGCTTTCACTAAGTAACTTCCTGCCAAGAAAATGGTTCCAGAACCGTTAACAATCAGTGATTCATCCGACATGATAGGCAAATAGGCACCACCAGCCACACAACTTCCCATTACGGCTGCAATTTGCACAATTCCCATCGAACTCATGATGGCATTGTTTCTAAAAATACGCCCAAAATGTTCTTTATCTGGGAAAATTTCATCTTGCATTGGTAAATAAACACCTGCACTATCTACCAAATAAATGATAGGCAAACGGTTTTCCATTGCAATTTCTTGAGCTCTGAGGTTTTTCTTACCTGTAATTGGAAACCAAGCACCAGCTTTTACCGTTGCATCGTTGGCAACAACAATACATTGTTTACCTTTTACATAACCAATTACAATTACCACTCCACCAGATGGACATCCACCGTGTTCTGGATACATTTCATAACCAGCCAAAGCACCAATTTCTATACGTTCAGTATCTGGGTCTAAAAGCAAATCAATACGCTCTCTTGCCGTTAACTTTCCTTGTTCGTGTAATTTTTCAATGCGTTTTTTACCTCCACCTTCGTAGATTTTGGCTAAAGTTCTTTCTAAATTACTGATTTTTAAGCGTAGATCGTCGTCGTTGATATTGAATTCTAACTCTTTTTTAGATACTGCCATATTCGTTTATTTTAAGAGCAACAAATTTAATAAAAGAATGGTAAGTTTCAAGAATGAAGCTAGATAAATCAACAGATTAAAAAAAAGTTGACAAAATATTAACCTTCAACAACGTTGCGAATAGAATTTTCGGCTTCTTGCACCACTTCACTGATGTTTCTACCTTTTATTTCTATTGGCGATAAAACTTCCCATGTTAATTTGTGAAACGGCATTAATGGAAACATTCCTTTTTTGACCATATCGGCAGAGCCTTTAATAGCGATGGGAACGATTAATGCTTCGGGACAAATGGATGCCAAGGTTTCGATGCCACCAGTTTTAAATTTTTTCATCAAACCATCTTTGGTGCGTGTACCTTCTGGAAAAATAAACACCGACCATTTCAATTTGTTCATTTTCTCGGCCAATTTTGCAATTTCACGTTTGGATTGTTCTGCATCTTTGCGGTCAATATTTGCAGCACCACCATATTTTAAGTTGAAAGCAATGCTCGGAATTCTAGATTTAGCCAATTCTATTTTGGAAATGAACTTACCATGAAATTTTCTAAAAAAATAAATCAACCCGGGAATGTCAAACGTACTTTGATGATTGGAAACAAAAATAATTGGTCGACCTTTGGGGATTTGAATTTTATTTTTCAAAATCGGCACGTTAAACAATACCAAAGTTGAATACGTTAAAAAGAAATTAAGCACGTCCACACTATTTTTATGTGCTTTGTAGCCAAAAAACTTATAACAAATCCACTGAATAGGATGAAAAATCAACAAAAACAATGAAAATAGAATGTAAAAAACGGGGGTCAATAAAATTCCAAAAAACAATCTCATACACTATCTCTATTAAGCAACTTCTGAATCAAAAGTAATGAACTCAAAAGGAACTTTCACCATGTATGCATAATCGTTTCCTACTTCAAACATTTCTTCGTCTTCTTCTCTATAATACCATTGAACACTAGCAAAATTTTGTTCTTTCACCAATGTATTTAATTTATACAATAAAAACAATATACGTTTAGAAGAAGAAGTGTTAAAATACTCCAACTTCATTTTAAAAACAGTATTTGCTGCTGGCTGATGAACGTATGATTCAAACCAATGAATGATTGGATTCCAAAACTCATCCGCATTTTCGGGTATAGCACGTCCTTCAATAATCATCTCACCTGTATCAGGATTTAGAGAAATATATGGAGTCGAAGGAGAAGACTCTACTATAAACTGTTTCATTTTTTTCTAGCGATAGAGGTGCTAAATTGCGATTTATTTTTGATTAAACAAAGGAATTTGGTAAAAAAAGTTAAAAATCAAACAGCCTTTGCTGACTTAAATCAATTGTTTTGAGAGATTTTCTAGCGGGCGTTTCACCAATTTTTCAATAGTAATGTTGCGTTTAGCAGCTTCTTGCATGAAAAATGATTGCAAGTAAAATGCATAACTCCCCACCAAACTGATGGAAGAACAATTTTGGCAATAATTTTCAAAAAACAACCTACAATTTTCTTGATGGATGCTTGCAACAAACGGATGATTGTGAAAATCTGACAATAGACTAGAAAGCTGGGCATAATTGGTTTTGGATGCTACGGTATTTTCCATGCTCCACAATTCCTCCAACGGTTTCCACTGTTCAATGCTTTGCACTATTTCTGGGTAACGATTTTCTGACTTTAAAGCATTCAACAAAAGTTTCCCGAAATAAAAACCACTACCTTCATCGCCTTTTTCCCAACCTAAGCCGCCTCGTAATTCAACAACTTGATTGTTTTCTATTTTAAAAACTACACTGCCCGTTCCACAAATTGCCACCATTTCAGAAGCTCCGTTTACCGCATCCCACGCAGCAAATAAATCCGACTGAACACTGATAGCATTGCAAAAACCAAGTTGACGAAATACCTGTTTCATTTCTTCTTGCTTGGCAACTTGCAAACATCCCGAACCATAAAAATGTAAATCGGCTTGCGATAAATCGTATTGTTCCCAAATTTTTTTTTGTGTTGCAATAAATGCCTCATTCACATTGGCAGGATGGTACGAAACGGTTGTAAAAGTTATAAACTGCCCACTTTCATCCTTTGCTAACCAATCGGTTTTGGTGCCACCACTTTCTGCAATAATTTTTATGAATCGTTTCATTGGACAACAAATGCAAATACAACTACTTGCAAAACTAAGAATTTATTACTTTTGATTGCTATGAAGTTGTCTGTAAAAAATTGTGTGCCTTTGGGAGAGAACAAACGTCGGAAATTTGGCGATGTTTTTTTGCTTGAATCTGCTGATGGCGAAAAATACATTCTAAAAAAAGCCAACTATCAACAGGTAACGCAACGCGCCATTCAACAATTAAAAAATGAGGGGAATTTTTCTTTTCAACATCCTGGATTGCCATTTGTGTGTTCAACAGATGAAACTTCTGACAGTTTTTCGTTGCTATTAAACCATAAAAACGGCATCAATTTGACCGAATTTTGGAAAAGCGTTTCTAAAAAACAACGATTAGCATTTACCCAACAATTTGTGCAAAAGGCGGTTGAACTTCTTGATTTTATTCATCAACAAGCTATTTATCATTGCGACATAAAACCTTCTAATTTTATTATTGAAGGAACTTTGGATGACTTTAACGTACACCTTATTGATTTTGGATTGGCCATCAATCAGCACCAATTGGAAGAACGAAATTTAATTTTTCCGTTGGGATTTGCTGCTCCAGAGTTGATTCTCAATAAATTGCATTTAATCAATCCAACTACCGATTTTTATGCGTTGGGAATTAGTGTTTATCAGTTGTGGACCGGTTCATTGCCACTAACGCATCCCAATCCAAGTGTTTTTACCAACCTACAATTGGCACATCCCTTGCCCGAGCACGATGCTTTGCCTAAAAAATTAATGCAATGGTTGAGCAAAGTTTGCCATAAACCACAATGGCGAACAGCCCCTAATTTAATGGATGACAACGAGGTGGAGCAACTACTCTTGCAATCGTTTGATAAAAGATTTACCTCCTCTCACGAATTGGTTGAAGCCTTGCAACAAATCAAACAAAAACGTTGGTTTTGGTAAGAATTACCAATTGTTATCGCAAATATGCTTTAAAATTGCAACCTCATCGGTGGTTAACTGTAAGCCTCTACGTTCCATCATGTTGTTGGAATATTCAACTGCTTTTTCAAATTTAAACGGCACAATTGTTTGTCCGCCCCATGAAAACGAAGGAATAAACTTGGAAGGAAAATCACCTCCAAAAACATTGCACGAAACGCCAACAACCGTTGCCGTATTGAACATGGTGTTAATGCCACATTTGGAATGATCGCCCATGCACACTCCCATAAATTGAATGTCGGTTTTTACTTCTTTGCCTGCTTCATAGGAATAAGTGGAAACATTGCCATAATTGTTTTTCAAGTTGGACGTATTGGTATCGGCCCCCAAGTTGCACCATTCACCAATCAAGGCATTGCCCAAAAATCCGTCGTGCCCTTTGTTGGAATACGATTGAAAAACAACATTGTTTACTTCTCCTCCAACTTTGCAATGTGGTCCGAGGGTTACAGCACCATACACTTTTGTTCCCAACTTCAATGCGCTGTGTTCTCCCATTGCCAAACCACCACGAACAATACATCCTTCCATAATTTCGGCATCTTTGCCAACATAAATTGGTCCGGCATTGGTGTTCAAAATACAAGCTTCAACGGTGGCTCCTTCTTCTAAAAAAATATGTGCAGGATTGCCAATAATGGTATTGGTAGAAGAAATTGGCTGACTTGTTCTTCCTTTAGTTATCAAGGTAAAATCTTGCTTTAGCGCCTCATCATTGAGTTGATACAAGTGCCAACGCTGACTAATAATCAACGGTTGACTTCCCAACCATTCATTTTTATCACTACCATTTCCTTTGCGTGCCAATTCAACATCGTTGTAATACAAAGCAGCATTATCCGGCAAGGTGAGTATGGCTTGTGCAATTTCTTTAGACGGAATTAACGCTGCATTTACCAAAATATCCCAATCATTGGTTGCAGGAAATTTTCCTTGCAAATAAGTTTCTGTTTGGTAATAGATGTTGGCATTGGCAAGTAACTTCCAACGTTCGGTGTTGGTTAAAATTCCAATACGCAAATCGCCAACTGGTCGGGTTAATGTTAGCGGTGCAAAACGTTTGTGCAATCCATTATCGGCTAAAGCAATTTTCATTGTTCGTTTGTTTTTATTGGTTTATTGGAAATCAAATACAATCCTCCAAAAGTAAGCAATCCATTCAAAATAAGCATTTCGTAGCCAAAACGGTAACCATTGAGCCATTGAACAGAATTTTTATCTAAGATATAGCAAATTAGAGGTACAAGAATGCAAACCACAGGCACCAACACTTCTTTCATCTTTCTTTTGGTTAATATCCCAAAGAAAAATAGTCCCAACAGTGGACCATAAGTGTATCCTGCTAAGGTTAAAATCAATCCTATTAAATCAGTTCCAGGATTTTTTTGAATGTACCAACGTGTTCCTAAAATAATGAGCAAAAACACTACAGAAAATCCAATGTGCACAATTAATTTCAAACGTTGACGTTCTTTTTCTTCGCGTTTTTTGAAGTTAAGAAAATCGATACAGAAACCCGTTGTTAATGCCGTTAGTGCACTATCTGCTGATGCATACGATGAAGCGGTAATTCCGAGTAAGAAAAAAGTTCCGGCCACCAGCCCAAAATTGTTCAACGCAAGCGAAGGAAACACATAGTCGGTGATGATTTTATCGCCTTTCATTGGTAAATCCACCCCCATTTCAAACGCATAAACATACAAAGCACCACCCAACAATAAAAACAAGAAATTGGTTATTACTAAAATAGTTGTAAACGAATACATATTTTTTTGAGCATCCTTGATGTTTTTGCACGATAGATTTTTTTGCATCATATCTTGATCAAGTCCCGTCATTGCAATTGCGATGAACATTCCTCCAAAGAATTGTTTAGGAAAGAAAAGTTTAGAGTTGGGATCGTCAAAAAATAAAATCTTAGCCATTGAATGTCCGTTGTTGGTGGTTGTAGCTGCAATTTTATTGTACAAACCTGAAAAATCAACATTTAAAGCTTGTGCAATGACGATGGTGCAAATAATTACCGCACTGATTAAGAAAAAAGTTTGAAAAGTATCAGTAATTACAATTGTTTTAATGCCTCCTTTAAACGTATAAATCCAAATGAGTAAGAGCGTAACAACGGCCGTTACCCAGTAGGGAACATTCATCGGGCCAAATAAAAACAAATGCAGCACTTCGGTAGCCAAAAACAAGCGAATGGCAGAGCCCAAGGTGCGCGATAACATGAAATAACTTGCTCCGGTTTTATAGCTGATATAGCCAAAACGTTCTTCCAAATATTCGTAAATAGAGGTTACTTGCATTCGATAATACAAGGGCATCAACACTTGTGCAATCACCACATAACCAACAATATACCCCAAAACCACTTGATAATATCCCATTCCATCATTGATCATGGTGCCTGGAACAGAAATAAATGTAACTCCCGACAATGACGTTCCTATCATTCCAAATGCTACTAAATACCATTTATTTTGGCGGTGACCAGTGAAAAATGTTTCGGTATCTGCTCCTTTTGACGTGAAATAGGAAATCAAAATCAAAATAAGAAAGTATATGGATAAAATCGAAACGATATAAGTTGGTGTCATAAATTTCTTTTTGGGGGTGAAAATACAAAAATCATTGTAGTTTTAAATTGAATTGAATGCTATTTCAATAGAAAATTCTATTTTCGTTGCAGAAAAACAAATGACGGATATGAATTGGGAAGATATTATTTTTTATGTAGCGTTGATTACTTTACCAGCTGGAGCGGTGTTGATGACAACTATTCTTTTTTTAAGAAAACAAACAGAACGCGAGTTGAACAGTCAGTTTCACAACGTGCAAAGCGAATTAAAAAAACAACGACAAGAATATTTTTTACCCAATCGTGTAGAAGCTTACCAACGTGCAGTTTTGTTAATGGAACGCATTCATCCCAACAGTTTGATTATGCGCACCATCAATCCGGCGTTGCCTTCGGCTGTTTACCAAACCGAGTTGTTAAAAACCATCCGAGAAGAATACGATCACAACGTTGCACAACAATTATTTGTATCCCCTGCGATGTGGGAAATGGTAAAAAATTCGAAAGAAGAAACCATAAAAATCATCAATATTGCTGGGCAACAAATGAGCGTTACTTCCATGAGTACGGATTTGGCTGCTAAAATCTTTGAATTAGTTGCCGAAATTGGTGAGTTGCCTTCAGAAATTACCGTAAAAGCATTAAAAGAAGACTTGCAAAAGTTGTTCTAACTGTTCGTAAATGGAGTCGATTTATTGGTCTACATTTCAAAATTGCGTCCATTACTCGTTGCATTTTATTGTTCCAATTTTTGTTGCGCGGCATTTTTTTAAAGCTCAATGGCTAAAAGTTACCCTAGTTTTGTGGGCAACAATGTTGGTAGATTTGGATCATTTATGGGCAACACCACTTTTTGACCCCAATCGGTGCAGCATAGATTTTCATCCACTCCACTCCTATTTTGCTATTTTGGCTTATGCCATCGGGTTGATTACCCTAAAAAACTTTTGGATAAAACTAATTTGCGGCGGCTTGCTCTTTCACATGTTTACCGATGCGCTGGATTGTTGGATGAATTGGTTGTAACGGTTAAAAAATTTTTATTGAAACCCCATAGTTGATTGATGACCGCTCCGATTCTATCAACTCAAACTTAAACCGAACTGCGCTACGAAGTGTTTAAGTCTTATATGTTGTGCGACGCCACAATTATCGATTCATAAATTCTTTAGCGGTTAAAATAGGTAAATTTAGGTTTTTAAAATCTTTTTTATTTCTAGTTATAATGATTTCCATTCCAAATTCTATTGCTGTGTAATATTGAATGGCGTCTTCAAAATCTTTTTGATTAGAAGTTAATGCTAAATCTAGTATTTTATCAGTAGTTGGAAGTACTTCAACAAGAACTTTGAATTTTGACAAGACTTTTCTTGCTTCCATTTTTAAATGTCTGTAAAGCAAAAAATGAACATTTGCAATAGTTAGTGCAGAAACATAAAGTTTGATTTCATTTCTATCAGCTAATGTAAAAAGCTCTTGTGCTTCTTCATAAAAGTCTGCTCTTTTTTCTAATAGATCCAATATGATATTTGTATCAACAAAAACTCTGTTCATTATTCGTACTTTTTGCTTAAATATTCAAAATAATCATCTTTGTCATTTTCTCCAGAGTTTTCAGGAATTACACCAGTTAAGCTTTCAACTAATGGGCTCACTTCCATTTTTTTATTATTCTTATAAGTCAATGAATTTAAGTAACTTTCAATTAATTTTGAAAGACTTATTTTATTGTTTTTCGCATAAACTTTAGCATTTTCAATAATGCTTTTGTCAAGATTTAAAGTCAACTTAGTATTCATAACTACATTTTACGTACAAATATAATAAAATATCACGTAAAAATAATTAATGGTGGAATATTATTTATTTTTGACCCCAATCGGTGCCGCATAGGTTTTCATCCACTCCACTACTATTTTGCTATTTTGGTTTATGCCATCGGGTTGATTACCCTAAAAAACTTTTGGTTAAAAATAATTTGCGGTGGCTTGCTCTTTCACATGTTTACCGATGCGCTGAATTGTTGGATGAATTGGTTGTAACGGTTTAAAAATCACACATTTTCTTGTTTTTCAAAGCAAAAATGATTGTTAATTTCTTTTCGTTTACTTTAAAAACCGTTGATTTTATTGGTATTTTGAGCTTATTTAAACTTTAAACAATATATTTGTGATTCATCAAATTTATATCGCTTATGAAAAGAAAAATTACATCCTTTTTTAGTTTTAGTACTATTTTATTGGCACTCAGTTCAAATGTTTTAGCACAAACCTATTGCACTCCAACTTCCGAATTTGGTTGTGCACATTCTATAACAAATGTGAATCTTGCTGGAGCGACAATTACACTGAATAAAACATCAGCTTGTGGTGGCGATAACAATGGATATATTTTTTACTCATCCGAAAACAAACCCGATTTAATTGCTGGGAACCAATATACCATCAATGTTACTGTTAGTAATTACAATCCAACAACAAAACTTTCGGCTTGGATAGATTTCAACGGCAATGGAGTTTTTGATGTTGGGACTGAATCCATCATTTTTGTAGCTTCAGTAACCGACGTACTTCAAAGCAATACATTTACGGTTCCTGCCAATGCTCAAACTGGTACAACACGCATGCGTATTAGTTATGCCGCTGGGGCAAATGCATCTTATGGACCGTGTGAAGAAAGTTTTAACTTAGATGCAGAAGATTATTTAGTAGACATTCAATCGCCATCTGGTTGTATGGATCCTGTGGTAGATTTGGGAACAACAACAACACTTTGCACTGGTTCATCACTAATACTTGATGCCGGAAACCCAGGCTTAACATATAGCTGGAATACGGGCGCAACATCACAAACAATTACGGTAACGCAAGCTGGAACTTATACGGTAACAGTAACCGATGGTGCTTGTTCTACAGAAGAATCAATTACCATTACAGAGGTTACCACACCAACAGCAAGTGGAATTCAGTTTGTAAACACTGGAACATGCGCCTTTAATTTCAGCATCACCAACGGTCAAAACATTGATTCTTATTCTTGGAATTTTGGAGATGGTTCGGCAGCTGCAACAACGGCAACACCATCGCATGCTTATGCAACAAGTGGTGCTTATACAGTTACTGCAACACTAACCAATGGTTGTGGCAACACAGCTATTACTCAAAACGTTACATGTAACTACAATGGACTAGATGCATTGGAAAACACCGCTTTGTCCGTTTATCCAAATCCAGCAAAAGACCAATTAGTGATTAATTCAAATGAAACAATTGATGCAATTTCGTTGGTAAATGTGGTTGGACAAACAGTGGCGCATTATACAGCACTTAATTCATCCAATGCAAATATTGAAGTGTCTAATATTGAAAATGGAATTTATTCTGTGATAGTTAGCACAGCAAATGGTGTAGCTGTAAAACGAATTGAAATCGCAAAATAGTTTTATATCTAAATCTTTTTACCAATCCCTTGTATGATGCACACATTGTACAAGGGATTTTTTTGTTATTTGAAGTTTTAAAAAATTGTGTTTTAAGTTTTTTGTACATATATTTGTACATAATTAAATACAAATCCAATGTTAGTCACAAGTGTTTCAGATTTCAGAAAGGATATAAAATCATACATCGACAGGGTTATAAAAAACGTAGAGACCTTGGTTATCAACCGTGGAAAAGACACAGGGGTTGTTATCATGTCATTGGATGAATACAATTCGTTAATGGCAACCAATCACGAGTTATCTTCTAAAAAGAACGAGCAACGATTAGATGCTGCCATTGAAAAATTAAAAAAGGGACAATCTTTTGAGAACGATTTAATTGAAGAATAAATGCGCTATATATTCGTTGATGAATCGTGGGAAGATTATCTGTATTGGCAAAAACACGACAAGAAAAAATTAATGCGTATCAATGATTTATTAAAAGACATTCCTAGAAATCCCTTTGAAGGCATTGGCAAACCGGAGCCTTTAAAACACAAATATGCAGGTTTTTGGTCAAGAAGAATAGACGAAGAACACCGATTAATTTATCGATTTGAAGAAGCCTCTATTTTAATTGCAAAATGCCGCTTTCATTATGATTAATTCAATCAGCCACTTACGAGCGATCGTCTTCGTTTAACAAAGTTGTATTGTGTTTCAAGGTTCTAAATACCAACGAAATACCCAAAGCAACAATCAACACAATTAAATGCGTTGTTTTCCATTGCACTTGTCCAGATGTAAACCAATCGCGTAAAAAGTCAACAAACAAGAATCCCAAAATCGTTGCTGTAATACCCGAATATTCTCTTCTTAAGGTTGTTTTGAACGAAAAAGGAATATCTGATTTTACTTTGTTTTTGCAACTTGGAATAAACGCTGGTACTTTCATCGACCAATTGATGTAATCTTCCCCAAATTTACGCTCTAAAAAACGTTCTTCGGCAAACATAATGCGCTCGTAATAAATCCAAAATAACAACGAAACGATGATGACATAATACACGTTAAACGTAAAGCCAACAATTCCAATCCACATTAAATAGTTTCCTAAATACAACGGATGGCGCAACGTTGAATAAATTCCTTTGGTGTTCAAAGCCTCTGCCACTTGCCCCTCTTTGGTATTTCTTCCCGAAGTATTTTTATTGGATGTTCCGATAGCTATCGATCTAATAATCTGACCACTAACAGAAATTAATGCACAAGTTATTAACAACGTATAGTACAAGATGTCGTTATCTTTAATAAACTCATAATCAGTAAAATAAACTACTGGAATTGCTAAAATAAATAAAATTACAGGGATTTGTCCTCTGTATCTGAACAGCTTGTTGCCGCTTGTCTCAAAAGAATGTACTAATGCCATTTGAAAAAATATGTATATTGCAAAAAAATTGCTACGAAGGTATAATAAATTACGACAACTATGAAAGGAAAAACTAATTTTGAGTTAGAATATGTATTGAAAACATCGCCAAAGGTGCTTAACAACGTGCTTTTTACCCCCGATGGACTTTCTGATTGGTTCTGCAGTGATGTTAACATCAAAGACGATATTTATGCTTTTGATTGGGATGGCTATATTGAAGAAGCACGCTTAATTAGTGCCAAACCTGGACAATACATCAAATGGCAATGGATTGAAGATGAAGAAGATGGACACGATACTTATTTTGGTTTCAGCTATTCTACCGACCCAATAACTAAAGCGGTGATTTTAAAAGTAAGTGGTTCTGCCGACATCGAAGAAGAAGAAGAAGCAAAAGCATTGTGGGAGCAACATGTTAACGATTTAAGACGATTAATTGGCGCATAACACCTCGTTTTTTTTAACATTATTCACTTGATTCACTTTTTTATTCTACAAATGGTTAGAATACGCAATTATTTCACTACATTCGCAATGCAAAATTTTTAACAGTATAAAAATATGAATTACGATATTATTGTAATAGGTTCAGGACCTGGAGGATATGTTACAGCAATTAGAGCTTCTCAATTGGGCTTAAAAACTGCTGTTGTTGAACGTGACAACTTAGGAGGAATTTGCTTAAACTGGGGATGTATTCCTACAAAAGCATTGATCAAAAGTGCGAATGTTTTTGATTACTTGAACCATGCATCTGAATATGGAATCAATGTAAAAGATGCTTCTATCGATTTTAATGCAATCATCGAAAGAAGTCGCGGAGTTGCTAGCGGAATGAGTGCTGGTATCCAATTCTTAATGAAAAAGAACAAAATTGATGTTATCAAAGGAACTGGTGTGGTAAAACCTGGTAAAAAAGTGTTGGTAACTGGTGAAGACGGAAAACAAACAGAATATACAGCCGATAAAGGAATCATCATTGCAACAGGTGCACGTTCTCGTGAATTACCTAACTTGCCACAAGATGGTGAAAAAGTGATTGGTTACCGCCAAGCAATGACCTTGAAATCACAACCTAAAAAATTAGTTGTTGTTGGTTCGGGTGCTATAGGTGTTGAGTTTGCTTATTTTTACAATGCAATTGGAACAGAAGTAACAATTGTTGAATACTTGCCAAACATTGTTCCGATTGAAGACGAAGAAGTGTCAAAACAATTGGAAAAATCGTTTAAAAAAGCAGGTGTAAAAATCATGACCAATGCTTCTGTTGAAAAAGTGGATACTTCTGGAAAAGGATGTGTTGTTACAGTAAAAACAGACAAAGGAGAAGAGAAAATTGAGGCGGATGTTGTACTTTCTGCTGTTGGTATTCAAGCAAACATTGAAAACATTGGTTTAGAAGAGGTTGGTATCGCTACAGATAGAGGTCGTATTTTAGTAAACGATTTCTACGAAACAAATATCCCAGGTTATTTTGCAATTGGTGACGTAATTCCAACTGCTGCATTGGCACACGTTGCTTCTGCTGAAGGAATTATTTGTGTTGAGAAAATTGCTGGACATCACCCAGAAGCGTTGAACTATGGAAATATTCCTGGATGTACCTATTGTACGCCTGAGGTTGCTTCTGTTGGTATGACAGAAAAAGCAGCTAAAGAAGCAGGTTACGATATCAAAGTTGGTAAATTCCCATTCTCTGCATCTGGTAAAGCAAGTGCTGCTGGTGCAAAAGATGGTTTTGTGAAATTAATTTTTGATGCAAAATACGGTGAATTGTTGGGCGGTCACATGATAGGTGCCAACGTTACTGAAATGATTGCTGAAATTGTGGCTATCCGCAAATTGGAAATCACAGGTGAAGAATTGATTAAAACAGTTCACCCTCACCCAACTATGTCTGAAGCAGTTATGGAAGCTGCAGCAGCGGCATACGGAGAAGTAATTCACTTGTAAGCAGCTATAAACAATTTTAAAGTGCCTTTTTTAGTTGAAAGAGGCACTTTTTTTGTTCCTACCAATTATTTCCAATTCTTTTGTATATTTGATAGTATTGAATTTTTAGAATTACTCAACATGAGCACCATTCAACGAGAAGACATTCACCTCATTGCACGCAACAGCGACATTCCAACGGATGAAACGCAGCAACTTTTAAAAAAACACGTTTATACCAATGCACACGATTGGAAAAAGTTTTTGCAATTGTTTAGCATCAGCGCTGGAACTGGTTTTGTAGTCTTTGGAATTGTATTCTTTTTTGCCTACAACTGGGCCGATTTACACAAATTCGTGAAGTTGGGTTTAATTGTAGCATTGTTACTCACAGCAACTACCATTGCATTACTTCCAACTGTGAAAGTATTAATTCAGAAAATTGCACTCACGTTTGCCGTTGCTTTTATTGGTGTTTTGTTTGCTGTTTACGGTCAAATTTACCAAACAGGAGCCAATGCCTATGATTTTTTCTTGGCGTGGACCATTTTTGCAACCTTGTGGGTGGTGGTTGGCAATTTTTCGCCTCTTTGGCTCATTTACTTGGTGTTGCTCAATACTTCGTTGGTGCTTTACGCTGAGCAAGTTGCCGAAAATTGGTCAGAAATTCTTGTTTACACATTACTGGTTGTTCTTAATGCTCTTTTTTACATTATTGCCACCCGATATTTTAAAGAACAAACGCCAACATGGTTACTTCACACCGTTGGTTTGGCAATTGCTTTTTGTGCAACTATCGGTGTAATTGCTGGAATTTTTTCTGGTTTTAAAATTGAATTTTTATTCTTATTGCTTATTGCCACTTCCCTATTTGGTGGTGGAATTTGGTATGGTTTAACCTCCAAAAGTAGCTATTTGCTTGCCATCATTCCGTTTTGCATCATTGCCATTTGCTCGGCTTTAATGTTTAAAATTTCCAACCATGAACTTATGTTTTTTGCCGTAAGTATTTTTGTAATTGGCAGTGTTACTTTTACAATTAAAAATTTATTCAACCTTCAAAAAAAATGGGCACATGAAAACAAATGAAGAAATTAAAGCCCTAATTGCTGCTGTTCAAGCAAAATCGTCTGGTAATTTTGCCATTGATGAACTTGCTTTGGAACAAGAATACCAACAAATTGCCCAACAACCAACTATTGGAATTCGCATTCTTTCCATAATTGGTGGATTTATGGCAAGTATTTTACTGTTTATTTTTATTCTCATCAGTGGATTAGAACGCTCGGATATTGCTCAAGTTGTTATTGGAGTAATATTAATTACAGCTACTTTAATGGTTTCCAAAAACAATAAAAACACGTTGTTAGACACTGTTTTGGTTTCTGCATATTTGCTAGGATTTTTATTGGTTATTTTGGGATGGATAAATTTTGATTTTTGGGAGCAAGCCATTCATTTAATAATCATTGCACTTGCAATCGTTTCGCTTATTGTTGTTCAAAGCTATATTTTATCGTTTCTTGCTACATTATTAATTTTTGGAAGTATTTTAAGTTATTTGTCGGTGCACGAGCACTTTGAACTTATTCATGCATACAACACTTTATTGGCTGCATTAGTTACATTTATCGCATTCAACGAAGCTAAAATTATTGCATTCAACAAAGCTACTTCTCATCTTTATTCGCCTATAAAATCGGCTTTAATTGTGGTATTTGTAGCAGGATTGTTTGTTGTAGGCAAAAAGGATGTTTTTCCACTCCAAACGTCCACCATTTGGATATCGTCTGTGGCAAGTGTTCCACTTATTTTTTATACCATTTATCGTATTTTACCAACATTGGGAATTAATTCTCACAACACAAAAACACTATTTCTTTTGCTCAGTGCATTGGCATTGCTTCCATTGCTTTTTTCTCCTGCTGTAGCTGGTGCAATTTTAATTTTATTAACTTGTTTTTACAGCAACAGCAAAGGAGGTTTTGTGTTGGGGATAATTACCTTAATTTATTTTATAGTTCAATTTTACTACGATTTGAGCATCAATTTGCTTTTTAAATCAATTTTAATGCTTGTTTCTGGCGCATTGTTTTTTGCGCTGTATTGGTTGGTAACTAAAAAATTAAATGCAGATGAAAACATATAAATGGTGGATAATTGTGATAAACCTATTGTTGTTGCTGGTTTATTTTGCTTATTCGGTAGCAAGCAAAGAAGATTTAACCAAAAACGGCCGATTGATTTTGTTGGAATTGGCACCAGTTGACCCGCGCTCGTTACTACAAGGTGATTATATGGATTTGCGCTACAAAATTTCTGAAGAAGTGAACTATCAAAACATTCCTAAAAATGGGTATTGTGTTGTTACTCTTAACGATAAAAATATTGCAAAAAGAGTTCGATTTCAACCACACAAACAAGCCTTGAATGAAGGAGAATATGTAATCAAATACACCGCAAAAAATAGTTGGCAAATAAATATTGGTGCAGAATCCTACTTTTTTCAAGAGGGACACGCCAAAAAATACGAAGCTGCTAAATATGGTGGTTTGCGTATTGATGAAAACGGCAATAGTTTGTTGATTGGACTGTACAACGAAGATTTGCAAAAAATTGAATAAGCTATTTTTTTAAATTGCTATTCATTGATTCCAAATTGTAGGTAGAATTTGGGTTTTCTGACCAATTCTTTTTCAAAAACTGGACAACCATTTTCATCCAATCGGGGGTAATGTGGCGTGTTTCTAGGAAATGTTTGAGGTAAAAACGCCATATCGTGTATCAAACGGTTTTGTAGGGCATGGCGAAATTGTTCGCTATCCACACCAATGCGAGCGTGTACAACATTACCAAAATGCATCAAATATTTAATTCCGCCATAAACGATTCCATGCGTTGTTTTTCCATAAGGCAAATCTTCCAACGAACGATAGCCACTTGGCATTTTCTTAGTTTTCACCGATTTATCCCAAAAAGATCCTGCCGTTTCGCCCGTCCAGATGTAAAACCCTGTATTGATTTTAAAAGTAGGTGTGCGATAACTGATGTCTAAAATTCCAGTTCTAAATCGGTCTTTGGCTTGT
>JAKQEZ010000561.1 GCA_029558435.1 Bacteroidota bacterium | reverse complement strand
TAGCCACTTTTCACCTTGTTTTTCAGTTCGCTGAAAATCTCACCAATTTTATATTCAATGGATTTAGGATTGTCGCTGGCTTTCTGCTTGAAACTTGCCAAGTATGGAAACAATTTCAAGTCCACAAATTGTACCAAGTCGGGTCCAGTCATGGCTTTGTGGTGGTCAAGTTTTCCGTCTGCCGTTTTAGGCATTGCCCAATTAGGCCAACGAAATTGCTCATCCAAAATGTAATTGTATTCTTTTCCTTCCAAGGCGGCTTCGTCTGCTTTTTCACTTTCCAATTGGTCAAGGTAACGCAAGAACAAAACCCAAGAAGTTTGTTCAATGTAGTCCAGTTCGCTGTCTGCACCAGCGTCTTTGTAAAGTATGTCGTCTATATTCTTAAAAGTCTGTTCAAACATGTTGTCTTTTTATCTCAATTTATAGTTTTCAAAGTTAATATTCTCGTTGGTGCGTTGGCAAAAAATGGCTCTTTTGGTTTTGCTGAAGGGTCGGCTTGTGGGCAGGACAAAACCAAATGTGCCATTTGTGCGGTGGCAATTCAAAATATTTTGTGCGGTGGGAAAAAAATTAAAACACAGAAGGGTAGGCAAAGAGTGTCGGCTTACTCGCTGTCCGTTTGTTGTATCGTCTGTATGTTGTTCACGTGTCAAAATGGTTTACTTTTCTGTTTAAGTTTAGGTCGTATGTCAATGTTCGGAGTGTCGTCCTACCATTGGCTATAACGTTTGAGGTATATGCTGTTGGCTACCCAAACCAATCAAATAAACTTGATTTTAAAAAGCCAATAGCATATACCTACTGTTGTGTGCTGTTTTATGAACGAAATTGAATACGAAGATTCCATTAAAGTTTTCATCGAAGAGTTAAATGCTTCTCTTTTGAAATTCAAAGAGTCAACTAATAATAATTTAATTCCCTCAATTATGTTTTTAGGTGATTTAAGAATGATTAAAAAGCTAAATGAAAATAATAATACTTTATTAACCTTTGAGGCTGATGAAGATAAATTTATTTCATTGTCAAATGGTCAAGTTTTAGGAATCAAAAACTGGAAAGAATATCCTCAATCATTTATTGATATTAAGACTTTTGAGTATAAAGAATCCTCCCACAGCAGCAGAGTGTCTCCAGTTGTCGGGTAATTCTAATAATTTATCACTTTCATGATTTACTATTACACAACTCTCTTTTTCCCCAAAGTCAATAATTACGTTTTTATGAAAAGTCATTAATCCTGATATTGTTTGAATTTTTAGTCCTGTGTCAGTGTCGACTATTTTATAAGTCCAAAAAAGTTCATCGTCAATATAAATCTTGTCATTATTTCTAAAGTCATATTTTTCATTTCCTCCTTCAAATTTAAAAGGAGAATATTTCTCCAATTTTTCTTTTAATTGTTCAGATGTCATAAGTCACTTAAATTAAAAAAACCAATTCTCAATATAAAATAGCACACAACGTTTTGTGTTTATTTAGTTGCGGGAGTAGGAGGGCTTAAAAGTGGAGCGCAGCGGAATGTTAAGCCCGACTTGCTCCGCAACTGTCCGCCTACAGCGGACTAAATTATGAAACCAAAACTTGATAGCCAACACTGAACCCCGCAATTAAATAAACACGGTGTTGGCACCTGTTTGCTTTAGTCCTCACTTAATAGTTTAACGATTGTCGGGTCGACTTTTTGTCCCACGTATGCGATTTTGTAAACTATTTCCCCGTCCCGTTGTCCGCCATGATAGTCGAAGTCGATGTCAAGCATAAAATTATTATCACTGGTCTCAATCAACTCTTGGATTTCTCTTTTGTCTTTATTTTTTACTCGTCTTATAATTTCATCTTCTCCGTCTTTATCCACGAAGCAGAGTCCACAGAATGATTGTGCACCAATGTCGGTGTAAAACTCCTTTAGTCGTTTTTTGTTCTTTAGTCTTATTAGTCCTGATTGTCCAGGTATAAAACTAAAAATTAATGTCCATGTCGGTCCGGACCAACCTGTCCAGAGTAATTCAATGTCTTTTTCAGATTTTAATTTTCTGTAAAACGATTTTGGTTGGCCACCTTGTCCATATATAAGAACTTGGTATTTGTCGTTGGTCAATGAATAGTCGGTAAGCTTATCCAACATTGTGTCCACTGTCTTGTAACTTATTTCTCCTTGAAACTTCATTGTCCAAAAGCAAATTGGTGCCAACCTTTAGATTTGTTTCATGCTAAAAATAGCAATAGTTATAGTAACTTTTGTGGGTAAGTGGATTACCGTTTCGGTTATCCATCTTATCCACAAAAAAGCAGCCGGAGCACTATGCCGCCAACCAGGTTGAAGGCT
>JAKQEZ010000558.1 GCA_029558435.1 Bacteroidota bacterium | reverse complement strand
AGGATAATATGGATGACCAATTGATCTACTATTGGTCTGTAGGGCTCCATCAGGTCATCAGCAAGGCAGTAGGCATTGTAGCGGTTATGGTGGTGTATGCCTTTGGTAGGCAAAAGTCCTGCTGCCACAATGCTTCTTGCCATCGTTGCTCTTAGAATTGCATATCCGTAATTCAGATAATTGTTAGGTGGTAAACCATCACGTTGCCGCCTGAACAAATTACCGGGTGCAGATTCAATTGTAGCGGGTATTTTAGTAAAAATATTGGACCAGTAAAAAGCTGCGGCAATGCCTTCGGCATTTTCGCTATCGCCACTTTTCACATTGTTGTAAACAGGGTAGAGGCGGCCTGCATCAATTTGCTGCTGCGATAATAAGGCAGCCTGGTTTTTTATTTTTTGTATGATGGTTTGTTGCCATAACTGTTTGCGCAATGGCTCACTGGCGGCAAGTTGGCTTTGGTACCTTTCATGTTGCAGGGTGTTGCCTTGCAAGGGTAGTAGCAGCCCTGCAGGATGCCGGGTATTGTTGCACGTAATTACAGCAACATTGTTTTGCATTAATGCGTCTAACAGTCCGTGCGAAATGGTTATTTGCTGATGGTCGAGCACTACCACACCAATATCTTCAACAGGAATGGTGGCTTGCTCCTGTTGTTTAAATAGAGGGTCAAGTTGACTGTTTTTCTCAACTTCAGGCAATCGCACTATCAGTTGTTTGTCTTTAAGACTCAGATAGGCAGGATTGCCAAAATAGAGGGTGCGCTTGATCATATAACAAAATCTGTAAAGTCAAACATGGATCCGGTATTATCCGAACCAAATACAATTACCAGATTCGGCTTTGAATTATCCTTAAAATCTAAGGTTTTGCATATTTTATCGTAAAGATTCGACACAATAAAACATAGCTCTGTTTGTTCTGCATCACTTAATGAACAAAATAAATCTTTTTTTTCTGCTTTGGATAGCTTTAAATACATCCGTGCAAATTCAATAGTAATTTTCTTGTTCATGAATGTACTATTTAAGCCATTTTATACTTCCGTCCATTTCAATTTTAAAATCGTAGCCCTCAACTACAAAATCTAACCAATTAACAGAATAAAGCAATTTAGGAAAAGGCTCGTAATTGTTATGTCCATTGAATTTTAAAGCATCGCTTACTTTTTCTGTAAATCCACTTGTTCCCCTGCCTCCATAAGCAACATCTTTGTTCTTTTCATCGGTCTTAAAAACGATATTTTCAGGATATGCATTTTCTAACTCTTTATCATTCCTTGCTTCAAGGTGATGTTGAAAAGTCAATCGCCCACCGGTAAACTTCACAATCCTATAAGTTCTATAGCTGATACGTTTATTGTAATCACAATCTTTTTCATTATTCTGTTGTTTCAACTCTTCAATCCTTTCGTCATAGAAAACAACTTTCATTCCTGCTTTTAAAATTGCGTAAGGCGTTTGTTTATTTCCATTATCATCAATTATTGTTTTGTTGTCTTTATCTTTTCTGTACAATTCAAGTTGGCCATTTGCATCAAATAAATTGTGTTTTTTAAATTCTGATATTTCAAATAAGTTGATAATTTCCAGTTCTCTGTCTTTTTTGATATTTCCTTTTTTATCTAAATGGTCGTTTTTGTAATAAGCACAAACAATATTCTCTCCATTCCCCGCCCAATAATGCTGTTTGTATTCTTTATCAGAAAGATTGGTTTGTTTTTTTATTGCTAAGGGTTCTGAAACACTTGCATAAACTCGAATATGACGGATTTTATTTCCGTGTGGCTTGCCGTTTTGGTCAAGTAAATAAATTCCTTCTTCAAAAGCCTTTTTGAAATTTCCGGCTCTTTTGATGTGTTCTTGTATTTGTCTTTTTAGTCCTTCATCTACAATTTTATCTACGCCTGTAAAATCAGCATTAAATGGAACTCGCAGAACATATTTTATATTGTCTTCTTGAACGAACTTACCATTCTCGTCTTTTTCAATATTACCTTTTTCGCCACGCCTTGCAGGTTTAATTGCTCCATAAAAAGTTTCTTGATGCAATTGACCACGTATGCAATCTCCTGTTGCCCATCTGTTTTTACCATTTACAATAACTTCTTTGCCACGCTTACGGACTTTTCGTTTCGCAGGCGTAAGTTCTTGGTTATTGGTGATGTTGTTGATTAGAACGTTATCGTCTATTCTCCAAACAAATTCTCGTTTAAAGCCTTTGTAAGGGTCTTCCGTAAACGAGGCTTTTGGATTTAGCTCTTTTGCTTTATAGTATCTTTCTAAAATTTCATCACGTTTAGCAGCAACAGGTATTAGGGTTAATACTGCTGCATCTTTGGCATGGTGAGAGTGTTTGCTTCTATCTTTCTTTTCATCTGCAACTTGCAGTTGATATATTTTCCTGAACTCGGCTGTAATACTTCCTTTTTGCACATCAACTTTATCAAAATAGGTTTTCAGATAATGCAACGCGTATTTTGAAATCAACTGTGTATCTACTTTTTGGCTGTTTTTAAAACCGCTTGTAATTTCGGTTATGGTAAATCTATCTACTTTGTTTTTCCAATAATCCAATTCCATTTGCCATAAATGGCGTTGACGGATAGCATCGTCTTTGGTTGATATATTACTGCCTTTTGCAATCATTACAGATTTACTACCTCTTTTAGATTTTAAATTCCAAAAATCAATTTGTTGTTTAATGCGTTCTACTTTTTCTTTCCATGCATCTAAACGTGGTAATATAGCAGTATAGCCACCAGAATCTTCTGAATAATTTGGAAGCTGTGAAGGGATTTGATTTTTCTTTATCGTTCTGTTATAATCAGCAAAACACACTGTGAGATTTGCTAATGAATTATCAAATGAAATACTTCTGGGGACAGTATGTTCAAAGTCAATTACGTTTTCGTTAAATAAATCGGTTAGCTTAATGAACTTGCCTGTGTATATGCATTGATGTCCCTGCTCTTTCCACAAACGGTATTTTTCAATTAATTTTTTCCCGTGTCCGTTCCACCTTACCGCCTCATCCTTTTCAGTAGATTTTTTCTTTTTTCCGTTTTCATCTTCTTCCATTACTACGACTTCGGGAAGCGTTTGTTCTGTATTTTGCTCGTAGAACAATCTTAGCTTATCAATATCATCGTTGTTAGTGGCATTTGCTTTTATAGTTTTATCATCATTTAAAAGTTGGTTAATTGCTTCCGCAAATTCTTGATTTTCGGCTTCTCTTTGACGTTGCCACGCTTCAATCGCCCATCGTTTATTGGCATCGTTTAAGTCTCTTGCCACCTCTACCATAACTCGTGTTTCGTTATCTATCTGATTGGTTTCAATCATATAATTCATCAACTTGCGTAACTCGTGAAGCGTACGCATCGCCATTGGGTTTTTAAACGAACCTGTTTTGGGGCTACCTAATTTTATAATTCCGTCTTTGTCTTCTTTTGCTGGAGGGTAAATATTGATTTCGGAAGGATGATAAATTTTTGAAAGCTGTTTTTCGTCAAGATTCTCAAAATTATCTTGCAAAAATACTTTAAGGGTATCAATCAACTTAGGCAAACGATAATAACCTGTATCTGTTTTGTGATAATTTTTCCCGTTGGATTGAATGGTAACAATTCGTTCCTCGCTTCCGTTATCTCTTACAATGCCTTGCTTAGAGAAATAAGCCTGGTAACAATCTTTTACCGTACCAAGAATATTTTGCTGTTCTTCATCAGGGAGACTCTCCCATTTTGTTGCTCCAAACTGTTCTTCTATTGCAATTTGAATGTCTTTTAAATCACTATCAACTAATTTGTAGCTGTTGTCTTTATGTCCGAATTTATTTTCACCTAAATTTTTATGTTTAGAAATAAGATTGTTTACAATACTTAGAATTGATTTTTGATTTCTGTTTTCTACAATCACACCATTAATACTAGCAAGTAGTAATTGCTCGTTTTGTTGCCACAGCTCTTTGCCTAATATTTCTGGGATGTTTGCTAATAAAACTGCTTCGGTATAGATCAACCCTTTTTGTAAAAACACATTTATTTTGTTGATAGCATTTAAGCTTAACATTCCGTAACCAACGGGGCAAGCGTTCCACGCAATGACGAACTTATCAACCTTTGTTTTTTCTTTTTCATTTACCCTTTCCTCACTAAGTTTCAGCTTATCTTTGGCAAACTCATAAACATATTCTTGGTCTTCGTAGTTGAACAATACGTGCCAAGCATCTTGATAAAAAGGTTGTTCTAATGGTATTCTTCCCAACTCGTTTCCGTTGTGGTCTTTATGTGTAATGTGAATTATTTTCCCCTCTACATCTTTTTTGGTAATTGTTTCATTCCATTTATAACCAAAAATGTCTTTCAATCGTGCTGATACAGGACAAGCAGTTACAGTTGTTTTGGGTTTATAATTCAATTCCCAATTTTTTCCTTTCTTCTTTAAAAATGTAACAATTTCTGAAAATGGAAAATACCCTTTTGATTTTCTGAAAAACAATTCAGAATAAATCTCTTGTTTTAGTTCAAGAGGTAATTGTTTCCACTCATTGTTTTCTTTGTATTTTATATTGTTTAAAAAAGACCATGCTCTGAAAGTTTCAAAACTTGGATGGCTTATTGGTGCACGGTATTTATTAGGTTCTAAAGTACATTTACCAACTAATCCTTTTTGTGAACGCAAAGGGCGTTTGTAAAAAATACTGCCGTCATTTTTGTTCTTGCCTGTTTCAACTAATTTAGTATAAAGTGCATCTCCAAATTTCAATCCTTGTAATTGGAAAATGTGTTTTATTTCGTCTTTGTAATTTTCACGTATCGCATATTGAGTAATAGCTTCACGAACTCTGATTTTATCATTTTCCAATAAAGCAAAAAGCCAACCAATAGTTTTTGCGTTGCTGTATTTTTCAAATAATTCAGTAATAACTTTGTTTTTTTTCTTTTCAGAATATTGTAAATCCATTACTTCGTTATCATTTGTTTCTTTCTCTTTCACATCTTCAGCACCTTTTCTGCTACTTTTAAAACCTCTGCGTTGAGCAATATGGTACAAGGCTCTGCCTAACTTGAAGCGATTTTTTTCCTGTGTAAAATCCGATTTCTTTTCGGCTAATTCTTTCCGCAATTGATACGGACTTGTATAGTCTGGTTTTCCGTCATTATCAAAATCTAATTTTATCCATGCATCAAATGCAGTGTTCCAAACAGGATACACACGCCCCGCATTGTTGTTTTTATGGGCTTCTTGTTTATCATATTTTCTCCACTTGTCTAAATCTTCAGTAGTTAATGGGCAATAACCTTCGGTTATTAGATTTTCAAGCGTTGCCCAAAGCCTGTATTTTCGAGCTTGATATAATCTGCGAGTGGAACGTTTTTTTGTTCGCTCGGCCGCATAGGAATATTCTCCTGTTTTACCGTTACCAACGCCTTTGTTAAAGGTCAATACACCGAATTTCTCAATTTGGTTTTCTGTTAAATCAGGGTTACGTAGTGCCCATCCTATTGAGTTTGTTCCTAAATCGAGTCCAATAATTTTATTCATATAAATTTTTCAATTTGTTTTATCCATATATTTGTAGCGCAAATCACAATAAGGCTATAAGCCGAAGATTTCTCAGCCCTGCTTCGGTGGGGCTTTTTAATTTTATAATTAATGGAATTTGTCGATAGTAGTTTATCTTTTAATCTTACATAATAAAATTTCGTTTCTAAAGTACAGATTAATATCTTAACTAGCAAAGTTGAATTTGTATTTTTGTCTATAAATTAGGCACAAGGGTTACCTAACACATTGATTTGTTTTGCAATGAGATTTTGGATTTTTGCATTTTGTTTTTTTTTATCTTCAATAACAATGGCTCAAGACTCTTCATTCACAATATATGGCCATCGCGGCTGCCGTGGCCTGATGCCAGAAAATACCATTCCTGCATTTTTAAAAGCAATTGAATTAAATGTACTTCACATAGAATTGGATGTTGTTGTTACTGCAGACTCACAAGTAGTAGTTTCGCACGAGCCCTGGATAAACAACGAAACCTGTCTGATGCCTGACAGCACTCCGCTGCCAAATTTTAAAAGAGCATCTTACAGTATTTATAAAATGC
>JAKQEZ010000742.1 GCA_029558435.1 Bacteroidota bacterium | reverse complement strand
GATACAAAACAGCTAAAAGACGATTTGCAATGGAAATCAGAAACCTAACAATCGCTTTAATAGTTGTACAATGCGGCGGTGATCCAAAGCTATTTTTTAAAACATAAAAAATGGCCGGAATTTCTTCCGACCATTCGTGGCTTTTGAGCGACTTTTTTTATGCTTATTCTGATTAGAATTATTTCTTCGCAAAATTGGGCGCTACCACCAAGTCTTTTGTTCCATGTGTCCACGAGTAAAAACCTTCACCCGATTTAACTCCTTTTTTACCAGCAGTTACCATGTTCACCAACAACGGACAAGGAGCGTATTTTGGATTACCCAATCCTTCGTACAATACTTCCATGATTGCCAAACAAACATCCAACCCGATAAAATCAGCCAATTGCAATGGTCCCATTGGATGCGCCATACCTAATTTCATTACTGTGTCAATTTCTTCAACACCTGCCACACCTTCGTGCAAAGTAATGATGGCTTCATTAATCATTGGCATTAAAATACGATTGGCTACAAATCCAGGATAATCGTTTACTTCCACTGGCACTTTACTTAATTTACGAGAAGTTTCCATAATGATTTCAGTCACCTCATCCGAAGTAGAATATCCTCTGATGATTTCAACCAATTTCATTACTGGAACTGGATTCATGAAGTGCATTCCAATTACTTTATCAGGACGATTGGTAACCGATGCAATTTTTGTAATTGAAATAGATGAAGTATTAGAAGCTAAAATTACGTTTGGAGCAGTAAATTTATCCAAATCGGCAAAAATCTTTAATTTCAAATCTACATTTTCTGTAGCTGCTTCTACTACCAATTCTACATTTTTTACTCCTTCTTCAATACTGGTAAAAGTAGTTAAATTGTTGATGGTTGTATTTTTTTCTTCTTCTGTCAACGCCCCTTTTGCCACTTGACGATCCAAATTTTTAGCAATTGTAGCCATTCCTTTATCCAAAGAAGCTTGAGAAATATCGATTAAAGACACTTTGTATCCAAATTGAGCAAATACGTGGGCAATTCCATTTCCCATTGTACCTGCACCAATAACTGCAACGTTTTTCATTTTCATTATTTTTAAACTACACAAATGTATAAGAAATAGTCGAAACAGCAAATTGATAAAAACAAAAAAGTCGCTATTCTACAACAGCGACTTTTCAATAAATTTTAGAATACGATTATTCAATTGTAACTGTTTTTGTGCGAGCAGTTTCATTGATTAAGTAATAATCTTTACTTGCAATGTTTTGTAAATCATATTTCAAACCAACTACTTCAACAATACCTGTTCCAGCGCCACAAGAACTAACTTCAGAAGCACTAAAAGTATATTGTGTTTGTGCACCTGCAACAATTTTCATTACGTTACCACTTTGACCAACTAGCATGAACAATGTAGAGTCTGCATTGGTGTGTGAGCTAGCAGTCACCGTATAGCTTGAAGATGTGCTTGGGTTTCCAGAAGTAATTGTTCCAACTGTAGCAAATCCTTGTGAAGTAGATGCTGTAAAAGCCGGCCAAGTGCTTCCGTCTGCCTCCCAGTTAACTGTAGAAGATGCCGTGTAGTCAATTCCTGTAGGATTGCTAGACGAAACATTGTAATAGTAAGCATTGTTTGAACTTACGCTCAAAGCATTTGAATTTACTTTAACTGTTCCAGCACCTACAAACGAGTTCCCTCCGTTTTCAGAAAAAGCTGCTACTGCTGTACCGATATTGCTATCAACGTTACCAATTGGAGTTGATGTTGTAGAAACTACTTTTAATGCAACTAAGGTTCCAAAAGTACCAGCAAAAACAGGATTATACGTTGGAGCCGTAGGAACTGTTTGATTGGCGTATTGGCAAGAACCATCGTCTTTTGTTGCACCTACCGTATAGTTTGTAGCCGTAGGATCGGTACATCCTTCTTTTTTACATGAAACTACTGCTAAAGCAATTGTGCAGCAAGCAACCAAATAAGAAATTTTTTTCATCGTGATTTATTTTAATAATTCTAATCACAAATATAAATTATTTTATCGCCACAAAAAAATACGAAATTCTACCTATTTTGGCTAAAATAATGTTGCAACGCGTTCCACCTCAATGTTTTCAATACATTTACAAGGTTTACCTTTTTTGCACACCTCACAATTTTCATCGTTTACAATATAATGTGCATCAGAACCAATGGCGTGCCATCTACCTGGATGGATTGGCTTTCTATTAGAGAACAAACCAATGGATTTAATCCCTAAAAAACCGCCAATATGCAAAGGTCCTGTAGAACATGCTACAATACCCGAAGCTTGCTGAATAAAACGCATCAACTGTTCTAAAGTCATCGTACCTGTTGTATCCATGATATTTTCAGAAGTTGTAATGTTCCCCCTGAAATTCACTCCTTCTTTATCGGTGCCTGTGTATGCAACACCGTAGCCTTTTTCAACCAGTTTTTTTGCTAATTGCACATATTTTTCAATTGGCCATTCCAACGCACTCCCTTGCGATTTTGGGTGTAAAATCACATATTTAGAATGTTGATTAATAAACGATTGCACATTTTGAGGCAACTCTACCGCTGAAGGATGAAATGCTGCTGTGCTTTGGTTAATTTCCTCAAGTGTTGGAATTTGTTTTAACCCAAACGGTTTGAGTAACTCAAAATTCAACTGTGCTTCATGCAAATTAGAATTTTTTCGTGTAAAGTTTAATCGATGGTTACAAGTCAGTAAATGAAAACTTCTATGCGATGTTCCAATTCTTGTTGGTATTTTTACTTTTTTGGCTAATGAAGCTATGTCTTTATTAGGAAATATATGAACTATGGCATCTACATTTAATGCTCTGAATGCCGCCATTCTGTCAACTGTTGGTAAACTTTGAATAGTATCCCAATTTATTACTTCATCCACAAAATCATAAGCTTCTATGATGGACTGTGTATAGGTTCTTCCTAAAAAAAGCAATGTAACTTCTGGATATTTTTTCTTTAACCACTCACAAATTGGAAGGGTTAATAATACATCACCAATACTGTCTGTTCTACTTATTAAAATGCGTTTGTTGTTCCAATCACTCATCATTACTGTTATTTAATCTTATTAACTCTTTGTATTTCAACACATTGGATTTTGCGCTAATTTGTGCAATTTTAAATCCACTCCAACCGTCTAAAAAACCCAACTTGATAACGTACATGGCAATGAAACGTCCGATGGCACTTAAATACGGTTTTAATAAGTTAGCCTTTTTACCAGCAACATGCATTTTCTGAGCAGTTAAACGCGAGTATTTATCTGCACGCTGTTGGTGATCTTCATAAGAGTAATAAGAATAATGTTCTAATATTCCTTTCAGTAATTGTGGGGTTTTATCGTTAGTTATAAGTTCTTCGTGTACAAATTCTCCTGTCCAATAAGAACCTTCTTTTGGGAAGATACGTAGTTTAATGTCGGGAAACCATCCGCTGTGTTTAATCCACTTGCCCATGTAATTGGTCATTCGGTTTACAGAGTACGTTCCACTAAAACCTTTCTCTTTTTCACGTTTAAGCGTTTGGTATAATTCCTCACTGAGAGCTTCATCTGCATCCAATGAAAGGATGTAATCCGATTGCACTAAACTATTGAGGTAATTCTTACTTGCTGCATATCCCTGCCAAGTGCGTTGTTCTACTCGAGCGTTGAATTCTTGGGCAATCGCAACCGTTTTATCCGAAGAAAAAGCATCCAAAATGATTATTTCATCAGCTAAGTCGCGAATGGAAGTCAAACAACGCCGAATGTTTCTTTCTTCATTGAGTGTTATTATCGCAACTGCTAAAGTTTTCATGGCAATTTATTTTACACGTATTCGCTGCCCTACTTCTAATCGTTCAATATTAACACGAGGATTTAAAGCTTTTAACTGACTAATGGATTTCCCATAGCGTTGTGCAATTTTTCCAAAAGTATCACCCGAACGCACCGAATAATATTGAGGTTTTGCAACCGGAGATGGTGTTGGAGATGGTGCTACTGTTGGAGTATCTCCTCCTGTTTTTGATTCAATTTTTAAGCGTTGCCCTACATAAATCTTTGTAGTGCTTAATCCATTAATTGCCATTATTTTGTTGATTGTTGTGCCGTATTTGGTTGCAATCGTATTTAAATTTTCTCCTTGTTCAACTTTGTGATAGAACGTGTTGCCAGCTTCTGTAGTTCCTGGTAAAATAGCCGTGTTTGTACTATCCTTTGCATCCACATCTGTTGAATCTGTAGTTGAATTGGTTGCAACAGGTGACGTCACTTTTTGTGGGCTAAAAATACTTTTTTCTAAGCTATACAAAGAATCTTCCATGCTAACCAATTTGCCAATATATTTGATAGGGCCAGAAATACATTGTTTTGGAGTTGTTTCTGGAATATAATTGTATTTATACACTGGATTTACTGCTTTGATATCAACTTCGTCCCAGCCTACTAATTTTTCAATCGTTGACATATGAATGCCGCTTTTTAAACACATTGTATCAAGCTCAGCATAATGTACAGCCGCTTCAGCAGGAATGATATTGTGTTCTGCATGATAAGTCAACAAATAAACAGCTGCAATAAAATTGGGAACATAACCTTGTGTTTCTCTAGGTAAGAAAGGACGAACTGCCCAATAAGTTGTTTTGTTACCCGAACGACGAATGGCTTTGTTTACGTTACCCGGTCCAGCATTGTAAGCTGCTAATGCCAAATTCCAATCGCCATAAATGTTATACAATTGTTTAAGATAGCGACAAGCAGCATCCGTTGATTTTTCTGGATCCATGCGCTCATCAAAGTAATAATTTTCTTTTAACCCAAAGATTTTACCCGTTCCATACATGAATTGCCATAAACCTAATGCACCAGCTGGAGATTTCACTTGCGGGCGCAATCCACTTTCAATAACACTCAAATATTTTAATTCTAATGGAAGTCCGTATTCTTGTAATTTTTTCTCAAATAAGTCAAAATACAATTTAGAACGACCCAATGCTACACGCGCAAAACCACGGCGATTGGCTACAAAAAATCGAATGGTTGAAAGCGACACCGAATTACAATCCAATTGAAACGGCGTTGTTTTATTGATTTCATTTAAACGCTGACAGTAAACTTCGTCTGAAAATGAAACTACTTGACCATCCGCATAGTTCAACGAATCAATTACTGCTTCATAACTTTGATTTTGTTTTTTTGCATATTCTGCATAAAACATGGCTAACGATTGATCAACCACCTCTTGAAATGGATCATCTGTTGTTTTAACAGCATTGTTTTGCGGTTGCGCGACTACAATCGCACAAAATAATGTAAAAAATGTTGCTACAAACAACCTCATCATGTTCTATTAATTTTCTAAATATTGTGCAAAATTCAACAAGCCATTTTCATCAAATGCTTTTCCCATAATTTGAACACCAAAAGGCAACCCGTTAGAGTGGTTTCCAAGCGGTAATGAAATTGCTGGGTGACCAGTTAAATTTGCATGAACTGTAAAAATATCTTGTAAATACATTTGAATGGGGTCTTTAACACCGTTTAATTCAAATGCTGTGGAAGGAGTTGTGGGTAACACAATGAAATCAAAATCATTGAAAATTTCATTGGTTTTATCTTTCAACACCCTTCTTACTTTTTGTGCTTTGGTATAATAAGCATCGTAATAACCATGTGACAAAACAAATGTTCCCGCCATGATTCGTCGTTTTACTTCTTTACCAAAACCTTCACTGCGTGATTTTTTATAGGTTTCTTCCACCCCACTTGCTGTTGCACTTCTGTATCCAAAGTGAACACCATCATAACGCGACAAGTTAGACGATGCTTCTGCAGTTGTTAACACATAATACGTAGGAACTACATACTTTAAATAAGGAAAAGACACCAACTCAACCTCATGGCCTTTTGCTTCTAATTGTGCAATCAATGCTTTCATTTTTGCAACAATTTCTGCATCCATTCCGTCTGTTTCCAAACTTTCTTTCAATACCGCAATTTTTAACTTACTTGCCAATTGACCATCCAAATAGTTTGGAACTTCTTTTGATGAAGCGGTTGAATCATAGCCATCTTTTCCAGCCATTATTTGCAAAAGTAAGGCAATGTCTTTGGTAGAATTGGCAAATGGACCAATTTGATCAAACGAAGAAGCGTAGGCTATTAAACCATAGCGACTAATGCGACCATAGGTTGGTTTTAAACCGTATGTTCCAGTAAAAGATGCCGGCTGACGAATAGATCCTCCTGTGTCACTTCCTAATGAAACTGTACACAAACCTGCGGCAACTGCTGCGGCCGAACCACCTGAAGAACCACCCGGAACTTTGGTAGTATCTAATGGATTTTTAACAACACCATGATACGAAGTTTCATTGGAGCTTCCCATTGCAAATTCATCGCAATTTAAGCGACCAATGATAATTGCATCTTCATCAATTAAGCGTTGCAAAGCAGTACCTGTAAACAATGATTCAAAGTTGTCTAAAATTTTTGATGATGCACTAACTTTATGACCTGTGTAGCACAAATTATCTTTGATTCCTACAACAACACCTGCCAATTTCCCAGCAGTTCCATTTGCTAATTTTTCATCCACTAATTTTGCCTGTTCCAATGCAGAATTAGTAAAAACTTCGACAAAAGCATTCAACTCCTTTTTTTTCTCTATTTCCAATAAATAATCATTGACAATAGAAACAACAGTTTTCCCTGTCGCAAGTTGCGCTTTTACCTCATCAATTGTACGATACATGCTAATGGTATAGAATTATTTGCTTTCTTCTTCTTTTTTAACTTCTTTTTCGTCGTTTCCTTTTGTAGCGTCTTTGAATTCTTTAACTCCTTGACCTAACCCTTTCATTAATTCTGGAATTTTCTTACCACCAAACATCAATAAAAGTACTACAACGATTAATACAATTTGCCATGGGCCTACTACCCCTAATACTGCTCCTGCCATAAAACTTAGTTTTAATTTTAATACAAGCTACAAATGTAATGAATTATCGAATAACATATTCACTTTTCGGAAAGAAGTCTTGAAGTAAGTTATCATTTTTTAACAGAATGATGACAAATTACCAATCATTTAAAAAATCAGAAATATCTCTTCTATCTTTTTTGGTTGGTTTTCCTGTTCCTAATTGACGGTAAGTGCTTTGCGCTGCTTGGTAGGCTTTGTATTTTTCAATTTCTAGTGGATCGGTAATATCCAAAATGTAATCTGTAACCAATTTTGCTCCTACTCGGTTGTTGAGTAACTGTATCACCTTGTATGAAAATGTTGCATTGTTTTTAGTGAGCGAAACCACATCTCCAATTTTTACTTCTTTGGACGGTTTACAAGGTTCTCCATTAATTTTTACCTTGCCTTTTGAAACTAAATCAGTAGCAATACTTCTTGTTTTGGACAAACGCACACACCACACAAATTTATCAACTCTGGCACTCATATTATTGCATTTTTGAAAGGCCTAAAATTAAATAATGAGGATGACTATTCAAAGAAAAAAAATCAACCGTTGATTTCGTTTTGAATTTTTTTAGTCAACGATAAAAACACCAATTCATACGAATGATCTATTAATTCAAACACCAACCTGTCGGATAATCGACCAATGAGTGAAACGGTGTTCCAATGTATTTTATTCATGTGAAAACCAGGCGTTATTTCCTCCCATTCTTCGCGCAATTCAATTGCTTTTTCTGGTTCACATTTTAAATTAATACTCGATGCTTCTTCCACATCAATCAATGCAAACATTTTTCCACCTACTTTAAAAACCAAGGTTGTTGCATCAAAAGGAAAACATTCAGTTGTTCCTTTTTTGGCTAAACAATAATTTCGTAGTGTTTCTAAATCAATGCTCATTGTTGGATTTTACAGCAACTGGAGCCAATACATCATGTTTACCCAAGCGTTTCAATAATTTTGCATGGTCTTTTATTGCACCAAAAAATGTAGCATAACTGTAATACGGCAAGTTGTATTCGATGGCTGTTTCTTTCACAATTTTTGAAATGTTTTTGTAGTGCACATGACAAATATTGGGGAATAAATGGTGCTCAACTTGGTAGTTTAATCCTCCCACAAACCACGACAATAATTTGGCTTTTGGTGCAAAATTAGCGGTGTTGTACAATTGATTAATTGCCCAATCCGATTCAATATTTCCTGATTCATCGGGTACTGGAAATTCAGACGTTGGCAACACGTGTGCTGATTGGAAAATAATAGACAATAAAAAACCTGCAACAAATTGCATAATTACAAAACCAATTACAGAAATGTACCATGGCGTTGGCGCCAACCAAATCGGCAAAGCAATGGTTAAAAACATGTATATAATCTTTGTGAAGATTACCAAAGAAATGGCTTTTTTAAAGGTAATGCTTTGTGTAGTTAACAAGCCCATTTTGTTGTAGCGTACAATTTGTTGGTAATCTTTACGAAGAAACCAATTGATGGTCAACAAACCATATAAAAACCACGCATATAAATGTTGGTATTTATGAAATTTCAAACGTTCTTGATTGGGTGAAAAACGCATCAATCCATCCACATCAATGTCTTCGTCAACACCTGCTACATTGGGATAGGTGTGATGTAAAACATTGTGCTGAATGCGCCAATTCAAATCATTTCCTCCAACAAAATTGACTAAAAATCCAAAAAATTTATTGACAAACAAGTGCTTTGAATAGGCATTATGATTGGCATCGTGCATGATAGACAACCCAATTCCAGCCATACCGAAACCAGCAACCACCCACAATAACAAGCTCAACCACGATTGTTCCACAACAGTTAGAATTAATATTAGAGGAACAAAATACAGCAAAATCATAAAAATGGATTTTACTACCATTCCAGTATTACCATATTTGGAGATGTTGTTTGTTTTGAAATAAGCATTCACACGTTTTTTCAATTCTTTATAAAATTCGGAGTTGTGATGCTGCGTATATTTAACGGAGTTTATGTTCATTTTCTGATTAAAAAGTGGCGCAAGATACTTATTTTTGATGGAACCCATTATGATTTTAATCACCTTGAATAAAATTAACATTTATTAGTAATCAAAAAATCTTATTCATCATTAACAATTTCACCGATGTATTTTTATAATTTTGCACCATGAAAAAAGTCAAATTAGCACTATTTGCCTCTGGAACAGGTAGTAACGCCATCAATATTATTCGCTATTTTAAAAACGACGCTACTGTAGAAGTGGGATTTGTTTTATGCAATAAACCCGAAGCCAAAATTGTCACTTCAGCTCAAGATGAAAACATTCCAGTAGTTTTAGTTTCCAATCAAGAAGTTGAGGAAGGACAAAAAATTGTTGAGTTGTGTCAAAAAGAAGCTATTGACTACATCATTTTAGCTGGTTTTTTACGTAAAATTCCTGTTGCACTGATTGAAAAATATCCGCATCACATCATTAACATTCACCCATCGTTGTTGCCTAAATACGGTGGCAAGGGCATGTATGGTGCAAATGTGCACAAAGAAGTTTTAAAAAATAACGAATCAGAATCGGGTATTACCATTCACGTTGTTAATGCAGAATTTGATAAAGGTGAGATTTTAGCACAATTTAAGTGCACACTTTCTGAAAACGAAACATTAGAAAGCTTGCAACAAAAAATCCACCAATTAGAACATACTAATTTTCCACAAGTAATTGAAAATACAATAAAAAAATGACAGAGTTAATTGATTCTTTTAGTTGGTCGCAAGTGTTTAGAGCAACCATGGTTTTATTTGCTGTAATTGACATCATTGGGTCAATTCCACTCATCATTAAAGTGCAAGAAAAATCGGGCTATGTTAGTCCAATGCGCACAAGTATTGTATCCTTTGGCATCATGTTAGGCTTTTTAATTTTAGGAGAATCCATTTTAAATATTTTTGGTGTCGACATTCGTTCTTTTGCCGTTGCGGGCTCCATCATCATCTTTGCTTTGGCACTTGAAATGATTATGGGATGGGATTTATTTAGAGACGAAGCGAGTAGTAAAGTTGCAAGCGTTATTCCCCTAGCATTTCCAATCATTGCAGGCGCTGGAACACTCACAACCTTAGTTGCACTGAAAGCAGAATACCACGAAATCAATATTTTAGTGGCAATCGTTATTAATGTGGTCATTATTTTCACTGTCCTCAAATTAACAAAGAAAATTGAACACATTTTAGGTGAAGGTGGTATTGGCATTGTGAAAAAAGTATTTGGAATCATCTTGCTTGCCATTGCTTTAAAATTGTTTTCGTCCAACATTACCTTCTTGTTTGCGAAGTAACTTTTTGTTACAATTAGCGTGAAATAATTCAATATTAAAACTTTTTAATACATTTTTTTATCCTTTTGTTATTATTTTAAAGATATTGTTATATTTGTGTAACGAAAATGAAATTTTAACTTATGGATTCAATTGGAAAAATTACCGAAGACATTATCAACAGAAGTCCGTTCTTAAGGGAATCGATGACTGAAGGCCTAATCAACATCTCTGCTTTAGCTAGAAAAATTCAACCAGAAATAGAAACTGTTGTTGGAAAAAAAGTAAAAGAAGGTGCAATTGTGATGGCAATCAAACGCATGTCACCCGGTTTATACCACAAGTTAAATATTAAAATTAAAAACGTATTGGGTGAATTGGGCGACTTCTTAGTACGCAGTAATTTATCTGATTTCACTTATCACAATTCTGAATCGTTGGGAATGAAGCAATCTGAATTGATGCGCCAATTGAACAACGAACCAGATGCTTTCTTTGCTTTTGTACGTGGCGTAACGGAAACTACTGTAATTACCAGCGACAAATACAACGATTTGATTGAGAAGTTGTTTGCCAACGAAAAACTCATTACCTCAACCCAAGATTTGGCATCTATTACTGTAAAATTGCCGCGTATCAATATTGAAATTTACGGTATTTATTATTACATCTTGAAACAATTGGCATGGGAAGGAATCAATATCATTGACGTAATTTCTACTGCCAACGAATTTACTGTTTTGGTTTCGCAAGACGATGTGGACAAAGCATTTAAAACTTTGATGCAGTTAAATAGAGGTTTCTAAAAATTAACGTTCCATCCTCGTTTTGATAAAACCGCATAAGTTGTGGTTAACTCTAACGCATGCTTTAGCTTCGCAAATGAATGAGTGATATTTAATTGATTTCCACTTATTTGAGGCTCTAAATTTTGTGGGAATTCCAATGTGCTCGCGTTCGGTAAATTTTCTAATTGATACAACCATTTGTAGAGCAATTGAATGGATTCGTTGTCGCTCCACTGCACTGATTGTGCTTCAATAGAACAAACAAATTCTATCTTTTCAGAGGCACGGGTGAGTAACACATTCAACCTATTTCTTCCCGATTGGGTGTTGAGTGGACCAAAATGCCAGCTAAATTGTCCTTCCTCATTGGGCGCATATCCCAAACTAATGATTAACACTTCACATTCGTCGCCTTGCACCTTTTCCAAGGGTTTAAAAAACAAGGTGTTTTCATCTATTTTTTGTTGAACCAATGCTAATTTATTTTGCGGAATTGCTTTAAAAATAGCATCTATTTGTTCAGCAGAAAAAGCCACCACTCCAATAGTTTTATTTGTTGGAAGATGCTTATCTAACAATTCCACAACTTTGTTTGCTTCGTGTTCGTTTTTGCGGTTAACAAAACGTCCTTGTTGACAAAAATAACGTTGAATACAGTTGTTATCTACCGGATAGGACGGATATGCCAGCAATTGATTGTTGTAAAAATGTTCGTTTGAAAAAGCAATTAACTGCGCATGTTTACTACGATAGTGATGCGTAAGCGTATGATTGGCAAAATAATAACTAGCATGATGCAACAAACTCACCACTTCTTGTGCACCCGCCTGAAAATAATTGGTAGGACTCATCTGCTGTTCATCTCCAGCAATTATGGCATATTGACAACGGTGCAAGGCTCCCAATCCATTTTGAACTGGCATCTGACTTGCCTCGTCAACAATGCACATATCAAACAAATTGGTTTGCAACGGAAAAGCTTTGGCAAGACTTGTTGGATTGGTTAACCAAACAGGTTTCAACGCCTTTATCCATAAATTAGCTTCTGATTGCAACAATTCTCGCATGGTTGGGTGCTGCCGCGATTTGGCAAACTCTTTCACCAATAAAGCTTTTCCTTTCTTTAATTGTTGCTTGAGCATTTTTTCTTCCGCAGTTAAACGTTGAGCTGGTGTGTTGAGCAACTTAGAATATTCATCCAATTGCTGTTTTACCTGCTGCAAAATAGTTTGTGCTACCAATTGGTGTTCGTTTGCTTGCTCTGTCAATAATTGCTCTACTCGTTGTTTCAATTCTTCTCCAGAAAAACTAGAAAATGAAGCATATTGCGCTTGAAATAACACTTGGTGCGAATGGAATATAAGTTGAATAAAATCCGAAAATTGGGCACTTTGAGCAATGCAATCAAAATAAGCGGCGGGCAATTGTTTGATTTCTTGTTGCAACACCATCAAGTGGGGCAAGCTTTTTTGCAATTCTTCTAATTGTTCTGCAACGGGCTGATTGTTATCAAAATTAAAATTTGTTTTTGCTTCATTTTTCAACAACGAAATAGGTGCATCTGCATTGGTAATTAATGCGTCATCAATTGTTTTAAGTTGACGATAAACCTCCCATTTATCTTGTGTAAAAAGCGCTAAACTGGCTTTAAGTTGATCTATTTCTGAACAATCAAATATGCCGAGGTCAATAAATTTGGCTTCAACTTGTTGTATTTCTGATTCAATTTTATAACAATCAATCAATTGTTGGATGGAAGTGGAAGCACTTGTTAGCGGAAGATGACTTAATCGTTGCCACTGTTTTTTAAATTGTAATTTTTTGAAAAACGATTTTTCGGCATTTAACTCCAACAAATGATTCAATTGCAATGCAGATGGAAGCAATTTCCAATCGTTTTTAATGGTCTCGTATGCGTGAAGTTGTTTCTGAAGCTGTTTGTATTTTTTATAGGCTGCCAAAAATTGTTTTTGCGCTTTTGAATTGGGCTCCAACAACGAACGGTATTTTTTTGCCAGTTCATTTTCAAACAATTGGTAAACTACACATTGAAACGACAATCGATCAATATCTTGGAGCGAAATAGTGTGCTGAATTGGCTCCAATGTTTGTAATGCTTGCTGCAAACGGTTGATTTTTGTATTCACCTCCGCCAATTCATGGTGTTGTACAAAACTGGGTGTTAATAGCGCCAAACTTTTGGCAATTTGTTGTGCATACAATTTTTCTACCAACTCAAAATGACGGTTACATGCTACCAAAGATGGTGGTTGCCCTATAATTTTATTGGTTGCAACAGCTGCCTGAGGTTGGTTTTCTGTTGATTGCAAAACACCCAACCATTGTTGTTGTAAAGCATGAAATTCTTGATACGAAACCCCTCCAATTAATTGCGGTTGATTGAGTATATCCAACACCAATTGCAAGTTATCTTCCAATTCTTTGGTTACCGAAACCGACTTTTTCTTATTGCTTTTAAAATGCTCAAAAAACTCCCAAGTCGTTTTGACTTCTTCCAAAAATTGATGCGTTGTTTGCTCGTCGGTGTTTACTACTGCAATTGTTCCAACTCCACTTGCATCCAATCGTTTTTTCACAACATCTAATGCCGCTTTTTTTTCAGAAACCATGAGTGCTGTTTGCTGATTGAGCAGTGTTTTTCCAATAATATTGGTCAATAATTGCGATTTTCCAGTACCTGGCGGACCTTGAACCACACCATTTTCTTTTTCCAACAATTGCATTACCATCCGATGATCGGTATCATAGGGCAACAACGCTTGGTGTGAAAATTGAATTGTTTTTCTATTGTTTTTTTCACCTGAAAGTAATTGCTGTAAGGGCGAAGAATAACTGGAGCACGAAGCCACATCTTGCAATTCTTTAAGCAAAACATAGCGGTGATGATGAAAATTACCTAGGGTAGAAAACGCTGCATCCACTTGTTGGAAACCAGCATTTTGAAGTGTAGTAACCACCGTTTCAAACGATGTTTCGTCCAGACAAATAGCGTACAATTCCTCCATTTTTTTTCTTAAAAACGGATTGACAAAACCATTTTCATCGTCAGCAAAAAACTGTACTTGTGCGCGCACTTTGTCCACCTCAAATTGTGTTGGCAACAACCAAAGTGGCGTTTGAATAATTTGTTTATTAAACTCCCAAGTTAATAACCCCTTAGCGGTACACAGTGGATTAACACCACTTTCTTTGATGGTTGAGGCAGCTAAAGCAATTGTTTTTTCCCGATCACTTAAAGGTGCTGTGGGTTGAAATACCGATGATTTTCGCGGGTCAACTGCCACCAACAAATCATTTTTATTGAACTCACTTTGTTGGTGAATCCAATGGTGCAACAATTGTTTTTCATCGATATTCATTATGCTAAAATAGTATAAAATTTTAAAAACAAAAAAACCGATGATTGCTCATCGGTTGTTCTATTTTGTGGAGTAATTATTACAAAATTGCGTCTAATTTTGAAGTCAATTGTTGTTTTGGAACTGCACCAACTACTTTGTCAGCAATTTCTCCGTTTTTAACGAAAAGTACAGTAGGAATGTTGCGAATTCCAAATTGAGCAGAAACACCTGGATTTAAGTCAACGTTAACTTTACCAATAACTGCTTTTCCTTCGTATTCACCTGCCATTTCTTCAATAACTGGTCCAATCATTCTACATGGTCCACACCATTCTGCCCAAAAGTCAACTACTACTGGAACAGAAGATTTCAATACAACTTCTTCAAAGTTTGCGTCTGTGATTTCTAATGCCATAATTATCTATTTTTTAAATTTATATTCTTATCTAACGTAATAAATGTTAGGTTCTTTACTTAATCAATAAACTTGCCAATGCATTTTTTGTGTCAATATGACAGCATTTAATTGTGCACTGTCATGCGTTTCATTGTTTTCTGATTTTCTGTCAACAAACAATAATAATAAACGCCATTTTGTAGCTCGGCAGTATCAAAATGAATGATGTTGCCATCGGTGCTACATTGTTGTTTGTACAATTCTTTTACAAAATTATAATCGTTGTCTAAAATATGAAATTTTACATTTTTTTCTTCTTCGGATGTAAAATAAAATTGCACTTTTCCAGAAGCTGGATTCGCTTCCAAACTATATAAAACACAGTATTTTTCTTTTGGAATGGCGCCTTTTCCTAAATAAGCCAAGAACTTTTTGTAGGCAATAACCAAAAGTAAAAGTGCGAGGGTAAAAATCATCGTTCCTACCACTACTTCCATTGCTGTAAATGCTAAAATCATAGAGCTATTAATCCGTTAATTTTTGATGCTTCTTTGTATTTTTCAATAACTGATGCGGCGTCTAGCATCAATATTTTTGCAGAAATACTTGTGTATTTTCCATTTCTGGAAGTTTGTGAAGTAATATTAGCTTCTTCTTCAAACAACGCAAAAACTTGTGCAATGTGCTCTGATGTATTGGGCACAATGAACTTGAAAAAATAGACTTGAGGCCATTCTTCTTGCTCCAATTGTTTTTCTAATTTATCAAATACTTCCATTGCCATAATTTTGAGCTAACAAAGATAAGCGTTTCATTTCTTTTAAGAGAAAAAGATTGTTATTTACTGTTAAAATATCTTCAAAAGTGACACCGCCAGCTGCGTTAAATTGCTGAATGGCCGCATACAATTGCATAGGGTCTTCTTCTTTGGATAATTGCTCAACTTCAACTTCTAAATCTGGTGCAATTGCCCATTTTTGCCAATAGGCTTGAGTAACTTGCACATAATAATTTACGGCCTCTACCAATGTTTCAATGGTGCTTGCCGCTACAATGCGTTGTTTACACATTCCTTTTTGTTGCTCCCATTGATTAAACGCCTGCAAAACATTATCTGAAAACTCAATAATTGCTGGATTTGTTGAAACTACAATCGACACAGCTTCTTCATTCTGTAAAAACCGAAAGGCATTTTCCATTTGCAACAAACGATTGATTTTGGCATCTACCACTTTTTTGATGGGAATTTTGGATAAAAAGAAGTTTTTGTACTCAAAAAAACGCTCATCGTACAAGTCTTGCAAGTCATCGTCTTCTGTATGTGGGAAAAATATTTTTGCTTCTTCTGCTGTCATTTCTCTGCCAATTTTACTGCTAAAATATCGGTGCTATTGGATTGCGCCAGTGCAAATTTACCAACTTTTAATCCAACCACCCAATGAATGTGTTGTTCATCACAAACTACCCACGTATTTTCTCGTAGTGCATGCGAAATTTTTGCATCTTTCATAATTTTAGATACCAATTGCTCACCTTTCATCCCAACAGGCGAAATTTTATCGCCTTGTTTCCATTTGCGCAATTGCAACTGACCAACAATTTTTGTTGCATCTAAATAAATCGTTGTTTTTGAAAAATGTTGGGGCAGTTCTTTTACCATTTGAATATCCAACGTAGGCAACGCAACTCGCTTGTTTGAAATGAATGAGAAATACGTTCCTTCATTTACCAATTTTGTATAAGGCGCATGCAATTCAATGTGTTTTCCTTTTTGCAATGATTGGATTTCAGAAAATCGAGGAAACAACTGTGCGGGCTGCTGCAATTGTCGCCACAATTCAAACAGTTCTTCGGTAGAAAAATGCTCCATTTGTGCTTTGCTCAATTGTTGAGTTTGTTGAATTTTCTGGGCTATTGGCTCCATTTTTTGTTGCAACTCTTGTTGCGTTTGCTGAAAAGCACCAACAATAATTTTCACCGCTTGTTTAATATTCGGTTGTGTTTTTTCTATTAGTGGCAAAAACTCCAATCGCCATTTATTGCGCAAATAGTTGGTTGTTTGATTGGAAGCATCTTCTCGCCATTCTACCTTATTTTGGTGTGCATAATCCAACACATCTTGTTTATTGAGGTGCAAAAAAGGACGAATAAATTGATGGCGCATACGGGGCATGGCTGCCAATCCTACAATTCCCGACTGACGCATCAGGTTCATAAAAAACGTTTCTACTTGGTCGTCAAAATGGTGTGCCAAGGCTATCATTCCATTCTCTTGAGCCAATTGTTGCAATAAATCGTAGCGAAATTGACGTGCCAGCTCTTGAAAATTTCCTTTTTTAGTGGATTGGTAATCGGCTAATGTATGCGGAATGTTGTTGTTGCTACAAAATTGTTGCACCAATGCCATGTCTTTATCGCTTTCCTCGCCTCGTTTGTGGTAGTTAACATGCACCACATGCATTTGAAAATCGTTGTGCAACAAAAAATGAACAAGCACCATAGAATCCACACCACCACTACAACCAACAAAAATTGTTTGTTGACGGTATTGTTCTAAAAAGGCCAATACTTCGTGCCACACAGGTTGATTATTGAAATGCATTGAGTAACCTTCTTACTTTTGTTTCACACTCTTGGTATTCTTTTTCAGCATCGCTGTTGATGGTAATGGCACCTCCAACGCCACACGATAAATATTTGTTGTTGGCATTGTATAGCAAACTGCGAATAACGACATTAAAATCAAAATTACCGTTGGGCAAGATGCAGCCAATGGTTCCGGAATACAATCCACGTTGAAATGCTTCGTGTTCTTCACTCAATTTCATAGCACTCACTTTGGGTGCTCCGGTCATGCTTCCCATAGGAAAAGTAGCTTTGATGATGGTTGAAAAATCACACGATTCATCAATTTGGCAGCTGATGGTTGAAATCAATTGGTGCACCGTATTGAACGTATAGACACCAAACAATTCATTCACTTTGACACTGCCTTGGGTTGCAATTTTTGACAAATCGTTGCGCACCAAATCAACAATCATTACATTTTCTGAGCGTTCTTTGGGATTGTTTTTTAATTCCAGCATCAATTGTTGGTCTTCTTCACTCGTTTTTCCTCTTGGAGCAGTTCCTTTGATGGGCTGTGAAAGCAATTGATTGCCATTTTTTTGTAAAAATCGTTCGGGGCTACCACAAAATGCTGAAAATTCTTGCCATTGAAAAAATGCTGAAAAAGGAGCTTGCGTAATTTCATTGATGGTAGCATACAAGTTCAACGGCTCATCAATTTGCGCATTGGCGTCATAAAATTCTTGGCAATAATTGATTTCGTAAATATCGCCTCGTTGAATGTGTGCTTTTAGTTGGTTGACGTGTTCAATGTACTGCTGTTTTGAAATTCGCGGTTGAAAGTTAAATTTTATGTTGGATGATTTTGTTGAAAGTTGGCTCAACAATTCTTCTGCTTGTTGACGGTTTTCCATTGTGTCATCTCCTTGAATAAATTGCATGCCATTGGCTGAAATTTCAACAACATTGGAGGGCACAAAAAACACACAATCTGGGAAATGAAGTCCATCAAAATTGTTGGAAGTTAAATTTTCGATTGAATTTTTAACATCGTAGCTCAAAAAACCACCAATAAATTGTTTTTTATGGGCGTCAATAAAATTTTGTAGCGCTTGAAAATCAATAGGATTATTTAAAACAACGGCATCTTTTTGTCCCCAACACAAATAATTGGCGCCTTTGGAATTGGAATTAAAATAAGCAATTGACTGATTGTTCATACCCAACGAAGGTAAGCAAATAATCAGATTATTTTATTGTCCGTTGGGATTAATTCCCTTTTCTTTCATTTGTTTCATCAGTGCTTTGAGTTGCTCTCCTTCCACCAATCTTCCAAAATGATAATACCTTCTTTGGCCTTCTTTACCATCTTCTTTATTGTAGCCGATGAACCAACCGTGCATTTTTCCATCCAAATAATGCTCCACATACATTTTCTGACCACTCAATTCATAACCAACCCATTCACCTGTGCGCTTGTGGTTCTTGTATTGCCCTGTTAATTTAAGTGTTCGTGTAGGTTTGGTGGGATAATATTCTGCAAACTTCCCTTCTGGTTTTCCGTCCACGTAGTTGTATTCTGAAATTACTGTTTCTTGAAGATCTTCTGGATCGGAAGGAAGGTAATACATTTTTTTCATTCCGTTGAGCACATCGTTTTTATAGGTTTCTGTCATAGTGATGCGTCCACCCTCGTTGAAACTGGTCCACACACTATCTTTTTTCATGTTGCGATAGATGCCGTGCGTCATAAGTTTTCCATTTTCATAATAAAAAAAGGCTTCAGAACGAGGAGTTGTTTCACTGTGTTTGATTACTGCTTTGACTTTATTGCTGGGATAGCGGTAGGTAAATGTACCAATTGGTTTATCGTTTTTAAATACACCTTGATACATAGCAACTTTGCTATTGGGATATAATTTTACCCATTGCCCTTGTTTTTTTCCTTTGGCATCTGTTTGGTTGATTTGCGCAAACGTAAAACAAACAACAAAAACACTTAAAACAACACTAATGATTTTCATTTTCCACTAATTTTAAAAATTCAAACAAGCTGTCAACAGTAACATCTGCTTGTATTTTGGGTAAATCGTTCCCTACAATTCGCACGGTTTTCATTCCAAGATTCATACCAAATTGAATGTCTGAATCGCTATCTCCTACCATTATTGCTTTAGAAAAATCCACTTCTGGAAAATCTTTTTTTGCCAACAATCCCATGCCAATATTGGGTTTTCGCAAGTTGCTATTTTCCTTAGCCAATGCAGGTGCGTGATAGCAGTTAGAAATTTTTCCGCCCGCTTGTTCCACTTCATTGACCATATAACGATGAATGACTTGAAGGTTACTTTCTGTCATTATTCCTTTACCAATTCCTTGTTGATTGGTAACCACAAAAATATGTTGGAAATGCTGTGAAAGTCCAGCAATTGCTTCTTTTACGTTGGGTAAAAATTGAAATTCTTCGATGGTTTCAATGTATCCACCCATTTTTCGATGGTTGATAACGCCATCTCTGTCCAGAAACAAGGTCCAAGAAGCATCAATGTTCCAATTTACCATGCTTACAATTCTTTTTCTATCAAGTAGGTATTGCGAGTAGATGAATTTCTACCAATTAACTCGGCGATGAATCCAGCTAAGAAAAACTGAACACCAATAATCATGGCCACTAGTGCAATATAAAACTCGGTTCTATCGGCAATTTTAATGGCGTGTGTGTTGAAAAACAATTTATCAACGGCCAAATAAAAAGAAAAGCCAAATCCGATGAGGAACATTACAATTCCAACCGCTCCAAAGAAATGCATGGGTTTTTTAGCAAATTTACCCATAAACACTACGGAGATTAAATCCAATGGTCCGTGCACAAAACGGTTAAGACCAAATTTAGTGGATCCGTATTTTCGTGCTTGGTGTTGCACCACTTTTTCGCCAATGTTTGAAAAACCTGCAAATTTTGCCAATACTGGAATGTATCGGTGCATATCGCCATAAATTTCAATGCTTTTAACAACAGCAAGTTTATAGGCTTTTAGTCCGCAATTAAAATCGTGCAAATAAATTCCCGACAAACGGCGCGCTGTCCAGTTATACAATTTAGTTGGAATGGTTTTAGAAATTGGATCGTAGCGTTTTTTCTTCCATCCTGAAACAACATCAAAATCCTGTTCGGTAATCATTCTATACAATTCAGGAATTTCATCGGGAGAATCTTGCAAATCGGCATCCATTGTAATGACAACTTTGCCTATTACAGCTTCAAATCCAGTGTGGAGAGCAGCTGACTTGCCATAATTTCGTTGAAATTTAATGCCTCTAACTTCTTTATTTTCTTGTGCTAATTGCTCAATGACTTGCCACGATTTATCCTTACTCCCATCGTCAACAAAAACAACTTCATAGGAGAATTGGTGTGCATCCATCACGCGTTTAATCCACGCATGCAATTCGGGCAACGATTCATCTTCGTTAAACAAAGGTATTACAACAGAAATATCCAACTTTGCTTCCACTTTATAATTTTAAGAGTACAAATATAAAAGAATTGCTGAATTACTTGAGTGAATATTCCAAACGAATGGTAATGGAAGCTGTTTTTAGTTTTGATGTTGTGTTAAACGAACCTCCCCAGCTGTAATCTTCCGATGAATTTTTTGCTGTAATTTGAATCACGCCCATTGATGCATTTTTTAAGTCTGACAATTTGCTACCTGCTGTTTTTGCAATAATTTCTGCTCGTTCTTTGGCGTCTTTGGTTGCATTTTCAATCATGCGTAATTTCAATTCATCCAACTTGGTGTAATAATATTCTGGATCATAAGAAGTTAATTCGATATTTTGATCAATTAATTCGGACACTTCGCGCGAAATTCGTTCAATTTTATCCACTTCTTTGGATTCAATTCGCAAGTTTTGAGTGAGGGAATAGCCCGCAAAAGTAGATCCCATATAATTACCATTTGCATCGTAATTACTAGTAAATTCTTTATTGATGTTAACGGCTGCAAACACAATTTCTTTGTCCGAAATTCCTTTTGACATCAGGTAGTTTTTAATTTTCTCTCTATCGGCACTCAACTGACTTGAAATTGTTTTCAAATCACTTCCTTTTTTAGAAAAGTTAGCTTGCCACACTATTAAATCTGACGTAAAATCTTCGGTACCCAATCCGGTTACAAACACTCTATCTTGTTGTTTGTATTTGAATTTATAAGCATTGCCCAACACCAACGCTGCAATGATGACAGTTAGTGATAAAATGATTGTTTTTAGCTGTTTTTTCATAGTAAATTATTGATTTCAGTAAAAGTAGGATTTTATTTTATAAAAACAGTTTTTACAGTGTAAAAAATAATTGTAACAAAATCGTAACATTTTCGATACTTGCTTGCAACAATAAATAGATTTTTTTGCACTCTTTAATAATATATATGACATTTAGAATACTTTTTATTATCATTTTACTTTCTTTCGTTAACAACAGTTATTCTCAAAAGAAAGACTCTTTGGTAAGTGATACAAATCGTATTCACTTTGAGCAAAAAAAATCGTTTTTTGACCACTTTAAACTCACAGGATATGCACAAATTCAATTTCAACATGGCGAAGAGAATGCATCCTTATCTGTAGGGAGTAAAAATTCTTCTAATGCTCCATTTAATAGAATAGGTATTCGTAGAGGACGAATTAAACTGCAAGCTGAACGAGGTATTGCACTTGGGGTTTTTCAAATTGATATTACGGAAGAAGGTGTTGGAATCAAAGATTTATATGTAGATATAACTGATCCTTGGTTGAAATCTAACTCCATAAGAGTTGGTGTTTTTAATAGAAATTTTGGGAATGAAATTGTATTTTCTTCCTCTCGCCGTTTAAACCCTGAGCGCTCTAAGGTTACTACAACATTATTTCCTCAAGAACGTGATATGGGTGCAATGTTAACTCTACAAGCTCCCAAAAAATCTCGTTGGAATCCATTGAAATTAGAGCTTGCAGTTGTTGCAGGAAATGGCGATAAACTTGAAATTGACAACAAAAAAGATTTTATAGGAAGTTTCACCTATACCAAAACATTCAAAAATAATTTCAACTTCGGAACGGGTTTCTCCTACTATTATGGAAAAACACATCAAGGGAGTGCAAATGTGTATCGAATGCAAGGAAAATCAATGGTTGTCACAACTGATTCATCTTTTATCGGACAATACGCAAAAAGAGAATATTTTGGTGTAGAAGCATTATTTTCTTTTAAAAGTAGAATAGGTTCAACTCAAATTGATTGTGAGTATATCTTTGGGACACAGCCAGGTGCTATAGATAATTCGAAAAGCCCCAATTTTAGTTCGTTACCCACTACTGATACTTACATAAGAAAATTTCAAGGTGGCTACATTTATTTGTATCAAAGTTTAGGGAAACTGCCACTCTACTTGGTACTAAAATATGATTTTTACGATCCAAACATTCAGGTAAAAAAGAACGATATTGGCTTAAATGGAACAAGTAAAGGAGATGTATTATTTCAGCGCATTGGAATAGGTTTAACTTGGGATGCAACTAGTAACTTAAGAATCTTTGCATATTATGATTTCATAAATAATGAAACATCGGCAAACTTATTGAATTACAACAAAGACTTAAAAGACAATGTTTTTACTTTAAGGTTGCAATATAGATTTTAACATCAATACTATTTCTTAACCGTTTTGTAATTTTATCTAAAACCCGACGTAATATCATCCATCTAATTTTGCTGTAAATTAAAACAATATGAATAATTTATTTACAGTAGTTGTAACTCTACTTTTTTTAAACACAATTGGTTATAGCCAAAAAATCAAGGGGTCTGACACAGTTTTACCTCTAACTGAAAAAGCGGCGCAGGCCTACATGAAAAAAAACAGTTCTAAGAAAATTGCTGTTACAGGTGGTGGAACAGGTGTTGGAATTGAAGCATTAATTGAAGGTTCAACAGACATTGCACAAGCATCACGTAAAATTAAATTTTCGGAACAACAAAAAATTAAAGCTAAAGGAAAAACTATCAAAGAAATTACAATTGGCTACGATGCACTTGCAGTTGTTGTTAACACAGGAAATAAGGTAACAAAACTTACACGCGAGCAATTGGAAGGCATTTTTACAGGAAAAATTAAAAACTGGAAAGAAGTAGGAGGTGCTGACTTGAAAATTATTCCTTTATCGCGCGAAACATCTTCTGGAACCTATGAATTTTTCAAAGAAAAAGTAATGGGTAACAAAAATTATATGAGCGGTATTAGAAGTTTACCTGCAACGGGAGCAATTATTCAATCTGTTACGCAAACAAAAGGAGCAATTGCCTATGTTGGTTTTGCCTACCTCAACAGTTCTGTAAAAGCATTATCGGTTTCATTTAATAGTGGAAAATCATACACGAAGCCAAGTGTTGAAAATGCGAAAAACAAAACGTATCCGATTGTTAGACCTTTGTATTATTACTATTTGACAAGTTCAGAATCAAAAGTTAAGGATTTTGTCAACTATGTGCTTTCAACAGAAGGTCAAAAAATTGTGCAAACTGTAGGTTACATTCCAGCAAAATAAACGCTTTTTAAGTTAACCATGAACAAAAAGAAAGCAATAAAAAAAATCATTGATAAAGTAATTGAAAAACTTTTCACGATTAGCGGTGCCACCACAAGCATCGTTATCGTGTTTATATGTATTTTTCTTTTCAAAGAAGGAGTTGGATTGTTTAAAACACCAACTGTGGAGCAAGGTTATGGACTTTTTGTGAATTCCAAAAACACGGTTGAGCAATTATCTCCAGAGCAAATAAAACAACTATTTGACGGTGAAATCAGTAATTGGAAAACTGTTGGCGGACCACAAAAGGACATTAAGTTACTACGTGTTGATGACATTTTTGCGATATATCCTGAAAGTGAAATGGGTGAAAATTTTGAGTTATTGCCCGAAAAATTAAAAGAACAATTAGTAAAAGAAGAAAATGCCATTGGATTTTTTCCATTAGAATTTGCGCCAACGGGAGCCGCAATTAAGCAATTGCCAACTGATCATCTAAAATGGAAAGATTACTTTTTTGGAAAAGAATGGTTGCCTACTGCTACACCTTCTCCTTTGTTTGGCGCACTTCCTTTAATTTATGGTACTTTGCTCGTAAGTTTATTTGCGTTGATAATTGCTGTGCCACTTGGTTTGGGTGTTGCCATTTATTTGTCGGAATTAGCAACAGAACGTCAACGTAAAATCATGAAACCCATCATTGAACTTTTGGCAGGAATTCCGTCAGTAGTTTATGGTTTTTTTGGGTTGGTTGTTCTTGCCCCACTCATTCAAAAAACATTTAACTTGCCAAGTGGTGAAACTGCTTTTACAGGTAGTGTTTTATTGGCAATTATGGCCTTACCTACTATTATTTCGGTGGCAGAAGATGCTATGCGCAATACACCAAGAGCCATGAAAGAAGCCAGCTTAGCATTGGGTGCTACTCATTGGCAAACCATTTACAGAGTCATCATTCCTTATTCAAAATCGGGAATTATGGCTGCCATTGTTTTGGGTATTGGTCGTGCAATTGGTGAAACAATGGCGGTGCTTATGGTTACAGGCAACGCTGCAATTATTCCTCATTCACTTTTTGATTCTGTGCGCACTATTCCTGCAACCATTGCCGCAGAATTGGGCGAAGCTCCTGCTGGTGGAGCACACTATCAATCGTTGTTTTTATTGGGATGCATCTTGTTTGTTATCACAATGCTTATTTCAATTACCTCAGAGCTAATCAGTAAAAAAACACACAAAGCACATTAATATGAATAAAAAAATAAGTCAGAAAATTGCTTTTACCATTTTTAAACTTTTTGGGTTAATTGTGGTGGGAACCCTCTTTAGCATCCTTGGGTTTATTTTTGTAAACGGAATTCAAGTTATCAATTGGGAATTTTTAACCACTAATCCAGAAGAAGGAATGACATCGGGTGGTATTTTCCCTGCAATTGTAGGTACGCTTTGTTTAATTATCGGTAGTTTGATTGTTGCTTTTCCACTCGGCGTGATGTCGGCCATTTATACCAATGAATATGCAGGAAATGGTTGGGTGGTAAAAATCATCCGCATGATGACCAACAATTTGGCAAGTATTCCCTCCATTGTTTTTGGTTTGTTTGGAATGGCTTTGTTTGTCAATAAACTCAATTTTGGCGATTCCATCTTGGCTGGATCGTTAACCTTGGGGATTTTAATTTTACCCATCATCATTCGCACCACCGAAGAAGCTTTAAAAGCTGTTCCTGATTCGTACCGTTCTGGAAGTTTGGCCTTAGGAGCAACAAAACTGCAAACCATTCGTCGGGTTGTTTTACCAGCGGCTACTCCCAACATCATCACTGGTTTGATTTTATCCATTGGACGGGTATCGGGCGAAACAGCACCAATTTTATTTACAGTTGCCGCTTATTTCTTACCGCATTTGCCAGGAGGTATTTTTGACCAAGTTATGGCCTTGCCTTATCATTTATATGTATTGGCAACAAGTGGAACTGACATTGAAGCAGCCAGACCAATGGCGTATGGAACTGCATTGGTGTTGATTTTTATAGTGTTAATCTTAAACCTATTGGCAACATTGATTCGCCGAAAAATGGGAAAAAGCAAGCACTAACTGAATTAAAAAATTAGAACAAAGAAATGATACAAGCAAAAGATATTAATTTTTATTATGGTGATTTTCATGCGTTGAAAGGCATCAATATGGAAATGGAACGCAACACGGTAACGGCATTTATTGGTCCGTCGGGATGTGGAAAATCTACTTTTTTGCGTTTGTTTAACCGCATGAACGATTTGATTGGCAACACTAAATTGCAAGGTGAATGTTTGGTCAACGGACAAAATATTTACCACAAATCGGTTGATGTGGACGCATTGCGCAAACAAGTGGGAATGGTGTTTCAAAAACCCAATCCTTTTCCAAAATCCATTTTTGAGAACGTAGCTTATGGTTTGCGTGTAAACCAAATGGGCGATAAAAACTTTATTGCACAACGTGTAGAAGAATCGTTGGTTGGCGCAGCCTTGTGGGACGAAGTAAAAGATAAATTGCATCAATCTGCATTTGCACTTTCAGGAGGTCAGCAACAACGTTTGTGCATCGCACGTGCATTGGCAGTAGCACCAGAAGTTATTTTGATGGATGAACCAGCATCGGCATTAGACCCCATTTCAACATCAAAAATTGAGGAATTAATTCACGAATTAAAAGAAAAATATACCATTGTTATTGTAACTCATAACATGCAACAAGCAGCACGTGTGAGCGATAAAACTGGATTTTTCATGTTGGGTGAATTGGTAGAATTTAGTGAAACAAAAAAAATGTTTCTCAACCCAGAAAAAGAAGCAACACAAAACTACATTACTGGTAGATTTGGTTAAAAACCACTGTTTTTCAAATAAATAACAAAAGAAATGAAACACAATGAACAAGAAATGGTTTATCTGAAAGAAGAGATAAATCTAATGTGGAAACTCGTTATTTCGCAACTTGAGAAAGCAAAAACTGCTTTGTTGGAAAATAACATTGGCTTGGCACACGAAGTCATTACTTTAGAAAAACGTGTCAATGCTTTTGAATTAAAAATAGATAGCAATTGCGAAAATTACATTGCATTATACACTCCTGTTGCCATCGATTTGCGTTTGGTGCTTTCTATTATGAAAATTAGCATCACGTTGGAACGAATTGGTGATTATGCAGTTGGCATTGCTCGTCACGTTGCCGACAATGATTGCTTTGAAAACAGCAGTAATTTATACGATGAAATGGAATTGGAGCGCATGTTTGATATTTTGCAAAGCATGATGACCGAAAGTTTTGTTTCATTGAATACAGAAACATCTGCCAATGCTGGTAAAATTTTAGCAAAAGACAAGGAAGTCAACGAAATTCATAAAAATGCACTTCAATTATTGGGTGATTACATAGAGCAACACCCATCGTTTGCCGCTTGTGGATTAAAAATAGCTTCCTTGGTGCGCAAAATGGAACGCATCGGCGATCATTGCAGCAATATTGTTGAAGAAATTGTTTTTTACATCGAAGCAAAAGTGTTGAAGCACAAAGGAAAAATTGAGGAATAACAAATTCCAACGACACCATCGATATCAATACACACACATTTAAAATAAACATACAAACAGATGGAATTATTTTTTTTAGTTGTTACCAGCGTTTTTTCGGTAATGAACCCATTGGGAACAGTGCCTGTATTTGTTGGATTAACACAAAACGAAACCAAAAAGGAACGCAATAAAACATCGTTGTTAACAGCAATCAATGCTTTTATTATCCTCCTCATTTCATTTTTTATTGGTCACTATATTTTGTTATTTTTTGGAATCAGTTTGGATTCATTGAAAATTGCAGGAGGTTTAATCATTGCATCATCGGGATTTGCTTTGTTAACAGGTTCTTTTAATAAACACAAAGGAATGGAAGAATCAACCATAAAATCGGAGATGAAAACCCGACAATCGGTTTCACTTACGCCATTGGCAATTCCGATGTTGGCTGGTCCTGGAACCATTTCTTTATTGATTTCGTTGCAAAAACAACACACCCAATTTCAGGAACAACTTATTATTATTGGAGCAATTTTTATCGTGTGCTTACTGACCTATTTCCTATTAAAAGAATCGCATTACATCGTAAAACTTTTGGGCGCATCGGGGTTGAATGCCATTTCGCGCATCATTGGATTTATTGTTATTGCTATAGGAATTGAATACATCAGTTCATCGGTGATAAAAATTGTTTCATCGCTTTTACACTAATTACTTTTTTGCAACAAAGCCGTTTATAATCTTTACTTTTTACTACACTAACCTGCCTTTTTCAACACAAAACCGCCCCCACGCACGCTTGTTGTAAGAATGTAATATTTTCATTTTAAGATTAGGGAAAATGTAGTTTTTGCGTAACAAAACTGCAACAACAAGTTTAGAATTTTGCAGTGAGAAAAAATAACTCAAGTAAATTCTAAAAAAATGAAAATAAAAGGTATTTATCACATTTTCACACTGCTAATTTGCAGTTTATTCACCACAATTAGCTTTAGTCAGAACGCTAGTATTCAAGGAAAAATAACCGATGCACAAACCAACGAAGGGTTGATGGGAGCAAAAGTGCAATTGATTAACACAACCAAAGGTGCAATTTGCGATTTGGATGGAAATTATGTCATTGCAAACTTAGAACCAGGTTCTTATATTGTTTCAGTTTCGTTGATTTCCTATCAAACTCACAATTCAGATAAAATCACCGTAAAAGCGGGTGAAACAGTTACGTTTGATGCAGCACTAAACGTGGATGAAGTGTCTATTGAAGAAGTGGAAATAGTTGCAAAAGTTAACCGTGAATCGGAAGTTGGTTTGTTGTTGGAGCAAAAAAAATCCATGCTTGCCACACAAAGCATTGGAGCCTCCGAATTATCCCGAAAAGGAATTGGTGATGCAGAATCTGCTGTTGCCTCTGTTTCGGGTATTTCAAAACAAGAAGGCGTAAAAAACGTATTTGTGAGAGGATTGGGCGACCGATACAACTCCACCTTATTGAACGGATTACCAGTTCCATCCGAAGACCCAGAGTATAAAAACATTGCTTTGGCGTTGTTTGAAACAGACATTATAAAAAACATTGGTGTAGATAAAGTGTTTTCTTCTTCATCGCATTCGGATGTAGGTGGTGCAATAATCACCATCCAATCAAAAGAGTTGCAAGACAACTATGAATTTGGTGTTTCGGTTTCAACAGGAATTAACTCGCGAGCAATTGGTACTAATTTCAAAAAATCCGATGGTTTCAATTATTTTGGAATATCCAACATTAGCCAACCTAAAAACGAGGAATTTAACTTTAACAATAAATTGGATCCGCAAGCTGTCAAATTTCCAATGAATGAAAGCTACCGCATTTCGGGTGGCAAAAAATTTGATTTTAAGAAAAGTAGTTTATCCCTTTTTGGTGTTGCAACGCACGCCTCCGACTATTCTTATACCGAAGAAATTGTGCGCAATACCACAACAGATGGAACAATTTATCAAGATCAAATTGGGAAAAAATACAGTGGAAAGAAAAGTCAATTGGCATTGGCAAACATCAATTACACGATTGCAAATGCACACAGTATTTCTTACAATTTCATGTTGTTGCACGCAACCAATCATTACGTAGGTGAATTTTTAGGAAAACATGCCGAAAAGTTTCAAGATGGTGCCACCGACCAAGGGTATTTACGTCGCCAACAAATAAACGACAATTTATTGTTGACCAATCAATTGTTAACCAGTTGGAAACTTTCAGAAAAATGGCGCATTAACCTTGATGCTGCTGTTAATCAAATAAAAGGTTCGGAACCCGATAGAAGAGAAAACTATTTATCTCAAAAAGCCGATGGAAGCTATGGTTTAACAGGTAGTAATCGCCAAAAACGTTTTTATTCAAGGTTAGAAGAAAACGATTATAATGCAAAATTAGAGGTTAGATACCAACTCAACGACAAACAAAAAAGCAACAATTCTGCACTTTCATTTGGATACAACGGTCGTTTCTCATCCAACCATTTTGAAGCCACCGAATACAATTTCTCAGCTGTATCTGGAAAGTTAACTATCGATAATTTATCGTTAGACAACATGTACAATGCAGCCAATTTTCAAGAAGAGCGTTTTACAATGACACAAAGTTTTCCTAGTAGCTACAATGTATCGCGCAACAATCATTCTGCATTTGCATTGGCAAGCTATCAATTTTCAAGCAAATGGAGCGGTGCTTTGGGTTTCAAATATGATTTTGTGAATTTGAGCGTGTTGTATGACGTTCCAGGTCAAAAGGGAATGGACAGCATTCGTCAGGCGTTCTATTTGCCAAGCGTTAATTTAAAATACGACATTACAGAAAAACACAGCTTGCGTTTTGGAGCAAGTAAAACATACACATTGCCTCAATCAAAAGAAATTTCACCTTACCAATACGTTAATATTGGTTTCACCAGTGAAGGTAATCACAACTTGCGCCATTCCGATAATTACAATGCCGATTTGAAATGGGATTATTACTTAACTCCTTCCGAAATCATCACTTTTGGGGTGTTTTACAAATACATTGTAAACCCTATTGGACGTGTTGACAAAGGAAATTCGGCTGGTTTATTAACTTATGACAACATTGGCAAAGCTGCACAGGTTTTTGGAGCTGAATTTGAATTGCGAAAAACCATTTTCCACCTAAAAAACAACAATTTTACTAAAGAAAATAAGTTAACAATAGGAACCAATGTTTCGTATATTTTCACTTCCACAACATTGAATTTAACCAATACACCCGAGCGCAATTCACAATTGGAAGGAGCATCTCCATTGCTTATCAATGCCGATTTAACTTACAATTTCAGTAAAAACGAAAAAGGTTTAACAACATCCTTAGTGTTCAACTACTTCAGCGATAGAATTTTCACCATTGGAACCATGGGTTATAACGACATTATTGAAAAAGGTGTTCCAACATTAGACATCGTATTGGCTGGAAAAATTAGCAAACGCATTGGTTTGAAACTAAAAGCCTCTAATGTATTGGATCCTAACTTCAGATTAACACGTAAAGTTGCTGCAACAGGTGAAACTGTTTTGTTGAACCAATACAAAAAAGGAGTCAACATTAGCTTAGGACTTAGTTTCAACTTATAAAAAACGTAACAAAATCTCAATACCAGAGCAACGAGAAGGTAATATGGAAGCTCGACATTTGTAGTGTAAAAAAAGGATAAAAGTTTAAACAAAAATTAAAAAAATGAAAACAAGAAAAATGAATTTTACAAGATTAGCAGCAGGTATGCTTGTTCTTACACTTCCTTTAGTGGCTTGTAAAAAAGAAGGTTGTACGGATGCAACAGCTACAAATTACAACGAAAAAGCAAAAAAAGACGATGGTTCTTGTGAATATGCAATTGCTGGCGAATTGGTTGGTAGCATCACAGGTACAAGAACATTGGAAGCAGGTATTAGCTACACAATTACAGGTCCAGTGATTGTAGAAGACGGTGGTGTGTTAAACATTCCTGCTGGTACAGTAATTAAAGCAAAAAAAGGATTTAACAATTATATTTTGGTATTACAAGGTGGTAAAATCAATGTTAACGGAACAGCTGAAAAACCAGTAAAAATAACAGCTGATATTGCAAATGCACAAGCAGGACACTGGGGTGGATTGATTATCAATGGTAGAGCTCCTTTGGCTGGTGGTACAATTGGTAGTACAGAAATTAGCTCGGCTCATCAATATGGTGGAACAATTGCAAACGACAACTCTGGAAGCATTACCTATTTAATTTTAGAATACACTGGAGCACGTTCAAGTGCAGATGTGGAACACAATGGTTTGACATTAAACGGAGTTGGAAGCGGAACTGTAATTGAAAACGTGTTCATTCCTCATGGATCTGACGATGGTATTGAGTTTTTTGGTGGAACTGTTAACGTAAAAAACTTGTTGGTTGTAAACTCCGACGATGATATGTTTGATTTCACACAAGGATATGCTGGAACTTTAGAAAATGCTTATGGTATTTGGGAAGTTGGACACACCAGTTCAGAATCTGACCCAAGAGGAATTGAAGCTGATGGTAACTTAGACGGTAATTTCCCAACACAAACTGGGCAATCTAACTTCACAGTAAAAAACATTACGTTTGATTTGCGTTTGGCAGCATCTGCAGACAGCGATGTTTCTAACTTAACAGATAAAATGCAAGATGTAATTAAAGTTAGACGTGGTGCAAATGTTTCAATTACCAATGCGTTGGTAAAAGGAAGCGGAACTGTTGTTGACTTAATTGATTTCAACGATGGAAAAGGAACTGGAGATGTAAATGCAGCCGTAAGTTTAACCAATAGCTTAACAAACCCATTCCTTGGTAAAGAAGTAAACCCTACAACTGGTTTCCCTGGTGGAAAAGTTGAAGCAGGAAATTCAGGATGTTCAACCAATAATTTCTCTTGGACAAATTACAATTTTTAATCATCGCACAAAAATTGAGAAATTCAGAATTAAAAGAGCGCAGAACGAATAGTTTCTGTGTTCTTTTTCTCGTTTAAATAAATATTCTTATTAAAAATTTTACCTTTGTTTAAAACAATTTCAGAATGAAAGGACAAAAAATTCTATTGGTTGATGACGACCAAAACATTTCAGAAATTTTAGAATTCAACCTAAAAAGCGAAGGCTTTGATGTAACAAGTGTTTACTCAGCCGAAGAAGCTCTACAACAACCTATTGCATCGTTTAATTTATTGCTCTTAGATGTCATGATGGGAGGCATGTCGGGTTATAAATTAGCCGAAAAATTACGCAACGACAACATTACTGTGCCCATTATATTTTTAACGGCAAAAGATACAGAAAACGATATGTTGACAGGTTTTTCGGTTGGTGGCGACGATTACATCTCTAAACCGTTTTCCATCAAAGAAGTCATTGCCCGCATCAAAGCAATTTTAAAACGCAGCAATGCCATTGAAACACCAAAGCAAGAAAACGCAAGCAACTTAATTATTGGTGATTTAAAAATTGATTTTACACTCAAAGAAATTTATATTGCAAACGAAAAAATTGGTGCAACCAAAACAGAATTTGAAATCCTTTCTTTGTTGGCGCAAAAATCAGATAAAATATTTTCGCGTCAAGAAATAATCGATATTTTGTGGAGCGATACACCCTATATCACCGAAAGAACTGTGGATGTGCACATCACGCGTTTGCGTAAAAAATTGAAAGACTACGCAAGCATTATCACCAACCGTTCTGGATACGGTTACCGTTTCAACAAAGACGTTAATTAAACACCTATGAAGCTGAGTTACAGACAACGGTTGTTTCTATATTTTGGGGTTTTGTTTGCCTTATTTTCAATTGGTGTGGCTGTTTTAGAACACTACCGCGAGAAAGAATTTAAAACACAAGCCTTGGAAGAAAAATTGGAGGCCTATACCGAGGTTATTGATACTAAAATTGATCAAATCAATGATACAACGGAAACATTAAGGGAATTAGAATTGTTAATGCCTTCTAATTTACGCATTACCTTGATAGATTTTAAAGGCAATGTGCTTTATGATAATTCAATTGAAGAATTTGATGAATTAAAGAATCATAGCTCCCGTCCAGAAATTGTCATGGCGAAAAAAAACAAAAAAGGAACAACCATTCGCACGTCTGACTCCAACCAACATCCTTATTTGTACTTTGCAAAAAAATCAAAAAACCTCTACATCCGTGTGGCTTTGCCCTACGATTTGCATTTGCAAAACTTTCTAAAAGCCAACAACGGATTTTTATACTACATCCTATTATTTTTCTTGTTGGTGCTCTTTATCATTCACAAGATTACCACACAATTTGGTTCTACGGTTCAAAAACTACGCGATTTTGCGTTGCAACCCGATAAATCATCTACCAATTTCCAATTTCCAAACGATGAATTGGGCGAAATTGGCAAGCAAATTACTAACAACTACATGGCCTTGGAAGAAAGCAAAAAAAGTGTGGTGTTGGAAAAACAAAAGTTGCTCAAGCACATTCAAATCTCTGAAGAAGGAATTTGTTTTGTTTCGGCATCCAACCAAATTGAGTTGTATAACGGTTTGTTTATCCAGTTGCTCAATTTAATTGTAGACAATTCGGCAAGCGAGGCCCACGCCATTTTTACTGCCGATGTTTTCAGACCTGCCATTGATTTCATCAATACTAAAACCGACAATTATTTTGAGTTAACCATCAAAAAACACGGCAAAATTGTTTCGTTGCGCATATTTATTTTTGAGGACAACAGTTATGAAATTATTCTAAACGACATTACCCAAAAAGAAAAAACACGCCAGTTGAAACAAGAAATGACAGGCAACATAGCACACGAATTGCGCACACCAATTGCTGGGATTCGCGCTTATTTGGAAACCATCCTCACGCAAGAAATTCCCGAAGAAAAAAAGGCACATTTTGTTCAACAAGCCTACAACCAATCCATCGCTCTTTCTGATTTAATCAAAGACATGAGTTTCTTGTCAAAAATTGAAGAAGCACCGCAAGCATTTGAATTAGAAACGGTTGATATGCACACTTTGTTGGAAAAACTAAAAGCCGAAGAACAGCAACAATTGACAGCAAAAAATTGCACATTTACCTGGGACTTCCCTACTCCATTCACGCTTCGTGGCAACTACAGCCTCATCCATGCTATTTTCAGAAATTTAGTTGAAAATGCCCTCCGTTATGCCGGCGAGAATTGCAGCATCCACACTGCTTTGCTAAAAGAAGATGCTAAATTCTATTATTTCTCTTTTTACGACACGGGAGTTGGCATCCAAGATGAAAGCCATTTGAACCGTATTTTTGAACGTTTCTACCGTGTTCACGAAGGCAGAACCCGCGACACAGGCGGAACCGGCTTAGGCCTATCCATTGTGAAAAATGCAATTTTGGTACACAAAGGCAGCATCTTGGTAAAAAACCGCAAAGAAGGCGGGTTGGAGTTTGTGTTTCAGGTGATGAAGTTTTAACCACAAAAAAAGATGTGTCAATTACTCAACACATCTTCTTTCTAATTTTAACTTAACTTTATTTTTTATAGCAATGCTTGTAGTATCACAGCCACAATAGGTGGAACTATACCGCCTAAAAGCAACCATTTTCCACGTCCTTTAATGCCGTTTTTACCTTTTAGAATAAACATTCCGGTTACGGTAATCACAATCAATAGAAACCCAAAAATATCGGATGCCCATTTCCAGCCTTTTAAACTGTTTTTGTGGATAACGTTGGCCTCATAGAAAAAATGGCGTTTGGCAACATGCTCATAAACCGCTTTTTTCTGACTCAAATACACGTGTAAAGTCCCGTTGGGATAGTAAATCTTAACTTGATCACGAGTTGGAAAATCATATACGTTGTATTTCTCCTCGCCCACCATCTGACCAAATTTCAACACCTCTTTATCCGTAATTTCACTTGCTTCGTAGGTGCGTTTTAAACTCACCTCTTGCTTTTTCAAAATAAAATCCGAATTCCAGTCATTGACATGATTCAAGGCAATCCCTGAAATGGAATAAATGATAATCAATCCCGAAAAAAAGTACCCCAAATCACGGTGCGTTGCAAGGTTGAGGCGACGAATTTTCGTTTTATTTTTCTTTAACCACTTTAACATTATTGCTACTTTTAATTAGTTACTTTTTTCAACTTTCTTTAAGTATTCAGCAGTAATATCAACTATCCATTGCTCGATGTTTTTATCCGGCAAGATAGCATCTGTTTTGTAGTAAACTTTGTCTTTGTAGTTTTTCACCATTTTTACACCACCACCAATGATGTTGTTTTGGAATTCTTCATCGTGTGCCACCAATACTGGAATCACAATAGCAGTTTCTTTCTTAGCCAACAATTGGTTAATGGCATCTGTAGTTTTTTGAGAATCATAGTGCACCAAGTGTCCACACCATCCGTAGGTATGCTCTGTAATGCCAATTTCTTTTTTCACATATTCACCAACTTCATTGAATAAAGCCGTCCATTCTTTGTCGTATTGCGCATCACCATAACCAATTAACACCACACCTTCTGTAGCTGGGTTTTTACTCATCGCTTTTGCTCTTTGCGCTACGTTTTTCTTCAAGATATCTGTAAAATCTAAGTTTGGAGCAATATACGTTCTTGCTTTAGGCTTGTAAATTTTGATGTTTTCCAACTTAAATGCTTCGCGCGATTGTGGATCTGTTTTTTGTCCCATAATAGTTGGAATATCATCAAATGTGTGCGAACTAACTGTTAAGAAAATCGGCACAACAATGATATCGGTAAATCCTTCATCGTCAAATTCTTTCAAACGAGTTGCAATAGAAGGCTCTGTATATTCCATAAAAGCAGTTTTAATGCCTTTTACTTCGCCACTTGCCAATACTCTGTCTTTTACATTTTTTTCCAAGTCCATCAACGCATTGCGCCATGTTGCCGAACGTGAACCGTGGTTAACCAATAACAAACCAATTTTTTTATCGCTGGTTTCTTTTGCTTCAGACTTACTTGCGTTATTTCCACATGAGAAAAATAAAGATGTCATTGCAATCAACAAAACTGCAATAGTACCTTTGGAGAATAATGTTGTGTTCATTTTCTTTTTTTAAATAAATTTAGACTAATTATAAATAAAGTGGTGCAAAAATAGGTTTTTTATTTCATTGAACAATCACCAAAAAGAGGTATTTAGATAAAATATTAAAAATTTAAACAATTTTTTATGATTAATACTTATATTTGCAAAAAAGACTTTAGCACTTCATTGGGTGCAGTACTATTACAAATTAAACAGTATGATTACTATTTCTACGAATCAAAAGCTATTTAAATACTTTATAATTAGTGTTTTATGTTGCTTTACATCCGTTTATTCAATAGCACAAAAGGATACACTTTTTTGGTTTGGTGCTCCTAATTTTTCTTCGGGACTTGGTGAAAATCCGATAAGTTTAACAATCGTTACTTATGATGATCCAGCTGTTGTTACAATTAGTCAGCCTGCCAATGGTAGTTTTTTACCAATTACCCTTTCTCTTGCTGCTAATTCATATCAAACAGTAGATTTAAGCAGTTTTATAACTTCCATTGAATCTCCTAGTGCAGATGCTATCAATAACAATGGATTAAAAATCAGTTCAACAGCAGCTATAACTGCAACATACTCAGTTGATAGCCCCTACAACAAAGAAACTTTTGGACTTAAAGGTAACAATGCACTTGGAACAAATTTTTATCTTCCTTTTCAAAAATCATTAAATGCTGTTAGTTCCACTCCTTCAGCTTACTCAGGATTTGAAATTGTTGCAACAGAAAACAATACCACTGTTTTAATTACACCAAAAGCAGCAATCGTTGGACATGCAATAAATGCAACTTTTTCAATTGTTTTAAATGAGGGACAAACTTATAGTGCGCGTGACATTGATGGAGTAGCAACCACGAGTTTGGCTGGTTCAATTGTATCTTCTGACAAACCTGTTGCTATCACCATTTTTGAAGACGGCTTATCCTACAACGCCTCGGTCAACACATCATGTTTTGATGCAATTGGTGAACAATTAATGAATATTAACTTACTAGGAAATCAATATATTGTAAGAAAAGGTACAAGTAGCAGTAACGACTTCGTTTATATTTTGGCAACACAAAACGGTACAAACTTAACCATTCACACATCTACAACAACAACCGCAACTATTAGCTGGGGTGAAACCCATATTTTAAATCTTTCAGAAGATGTTGCATACATAGAATCCAACAAACCGGTATATGTATATCACGTAAGTGCACACGATTGTGAATTAAGTTCAACCATTGTTCCTAGCGTATATTGCGCTGGAAATTATAACACATCATTTATCCGAAATTCAACCGATGACTTTGGTGTTGTTGTTTATACTAGAGCTGGTTATGAAGGTTCTTTTACGGTCAACGGAGCTAGTGGTATTTTAAACGCTACTGACTTTGTAAATGTGCCAGGAACAGCAGGCGCTTTAAAAGTTGCTCAAAAATATTTTACAACTACTGAAATTCCAGTTGGTGTCTATACAAGCATTGAAAACACAGGCGATATTTTTGGTTTGGCTACCATCCATGGAGCTTCCACTTCTGGTTATAGCTACTCTTTTATAACAGAATATTCTAGTACACCCTTTGTGAATGCTGGTGCTGATGGTGCTGTTTGTGCAAATGTTGGTTTTTCGCTAAATGGAATAGTAGGAGGAGGATCTTTAAATGGAACTTGGAGCAGTACAGGATATGGAACTTTCACCTATGGACTAAATAATTTAGTCAACGAATACGTTCCAAACACGCTGGATGTATTTGTGAATCCTGTAAAAATCATTTTAACTTCCGACGCCACATGTCCGTCACAAAAAGACACCATCTACTTGACTGTTAACCAAATGCCTATCGTTAATGCATCTGCTAATCAAACAGTTTGTGCAAATAACTCGGTTGTTGCATTAAATGGAACTGTGCAAGGTGGCTCATCTACGGGTCAGTGGTCAACACTAGGAAGCGGAACTTTTACACCCAATGATTCAACTTTAAATGCTAATTACATTCCTTCAAATAATGACATTGCAAACGGAAACGTTAAATTGGTTCTAACATCAACAAATAATGGTAATTGCCAAACAGAAACAGATACTATGGAAGTATTTATTACACCTCCTCCTGTTACTTCTATTTCTCAAGATACTATTATTGTTTGTGCCAACAACAATGTTGTTTCTTTAAGTGGAACTGTTTCTGGACCAACAACCACGGGTGTTTGGAACAGTAGTGGAGACGGACTATTTACCCCTAGCAACACTTCATTATCTACCACCTATTATCCTGGATTAAACGATATTAATAATGGGTTTTGTTGGATTTACTTGCGTTCAACTTCAAACGGCAATTGCTTGCCCGATAAAGACAGTGTGTATGTACAATTTACACCATCTCCAAGTGTAGATGCCGGTGCCAATCAAATTATTTGTACCAACGATGCTCAAATACAATTAAATGGTTCTATCACAGGTGGAGCTACAACTGGTGTTTGGAGTGGTGGAACTGGAAGCTTTTCTCCTTCCAACACAGCCTTAAATGCCGTGTATACTCCAACACCTGCTGAAATTAGTTCAGGTAACATTGCGCTAACACTAACTGCTACCAATTTTGGAAATTGCAACACTGTAAACGATGTTGTACAATTTATTTTTGTTGCACCACCGCATGCTAATTTTAGTGCTGCCAATAACTGTTTTGGCGACTCATCTAATTTTGTTAATTTTTCACTTGCTGGGTATGGATCCATCACTCAAACGCAGTGGAATTTTGGCGATGGAAACAGTTCAAACAACTTGAATCCTACCCATTATTACAATCAGAGTGGTACTTATTCAACACAGTTAATTGTTACCAATAGCAATGGATGTAAAGACACTGTTAGCAACTCTATTGTAGTTTACGATAAACCAAACGCTGATTTTAACTACAATGTTGATTGCCAAAACAATGTTAGAACAGTCAATTTCACAGATGCCTCAACACCTTCCAATCAAATTAATTATTGGTTTTATGATTTTGGAGGTCAAGGTATTGCTTTAACAAAAGATGCAAGTCAAACGTTTAACAACCCTGGAAATTATTCAGTTTTACACATTGTAAAAACATCAAATGGATGTAGTGATACGGTTGTAAAACCTCTTCAAATTACACCTTTACCAGAGGCAGGGTTTGCTTTTAATTACTCAAGCGGTGTAAATGTTGGAACTACCTATAACTTTATTGATACTTCAAATTATGCTTCATCATATTATTGGGAGTTTGGCAATGGAGGCACTTCCAATGAAGCTAATCCTACTACAATTTACTTCCAAAACGGTACCTTTCCTGTAATTCAATACGTTTACGATAATTTAGGTTGTTTTGATAGCACGATTGTGTGGGTCACAGTAAACAATGTTACAACAGAAATTAGCACTCTTATTCCAAACGTTATTTCACCAAACGGTGATGGTTTAAACGATGTATGGAAACTAGAATTCATCCATTTGCTTTACCCGCAGGCTACTGTTCAAATTTTTAATGAATGGGGACAACTTCTGTTTCAATCAGAAGGATATACAACACCTTGGGATGGCACTTATCATGGTAAAGATGTGCCGGATGGCAATTACTTTTATGTTATTAACCTAAATGCAGATGTAGAACAACCAATCTATAAAGGCGTTTTACTTGTTCTACGCAAAAAGAAATAAATTATGAAACAACTACTCGCTATTTTTGTTTTGTCATTGTTGCTTAATCCAACTATTGGTATGTCGCAACAAATGGGTATTTATTCAAATTATATGATGAATACCTTTTATTACAATCCAGCAGTTGCAGGAAGTCAAGGCGTTTATGTTTTAAATGCAGGATACAGAAAACAATGGGTTGGTTTTCAAGGTGCGCCGTCACTTTTCAACTTTAACATTCATGGTTCCTACAAAAGTCAAGGAAAAATTGGCTACGGATTGGGAGTGTACAACGAAAACACGGGTCTAATGAATACAACAGGCATCCATTTAACGTATGCTCATCATTTTAAACTAACCGAAAATTTAAAACTTGCTCTTGGTGTTCAACCTGGTTTTTTACAATATAAAATTAGACTGTACGATGCAATTATTGCAGATGAAGGCGATCAAGTGTTGCTTGGAAGCATATACTCTACCAACGCCGTAGATGTCAACATGGGATTTAATTTATATTCCAACAAATTTTTCGTAATGGCTTCTGCACAACGTATGTTGGGTAAGTTTATAAAATTTACAGGATATAATTCACAACTACAATTTCATTACAATTTTATTGCTGGTTACAACTTTAGTTTTGAAAAGAAAAAATTTGATTTTCAACCTAGCATATTGGTTCGATATACCAAACCAGCTCCAGTGCAAATTTCGGGAATGTTGAAATTTATGTATAACAAACAATTTTGGTTAGCTACTATTTATCGTCACAATGACGCTATTGGGGTTAATGCTGGTTTTACGTTTAAAGAAAGATATACCATTTCTTATGGCTATGATTTTTGTATCAACAAATTGAGAAAATACAATACTGGTTCACACGAAGTGATGATTAGCATCATTCTCAATAAAAAGAAACCAACTCTTAAAGAAGAAGATGATAAATTAAACAATAGCATTCTTGAAGAGACGAAAATGAACTCTAAAAAATAATGTAAGAATTATGAAAAAGATAAAAATACTATTCACGCTACTTATTTTTTTATTGGTTACTCCATTAGCTAAAGCACAGATTGACACGGTGTTTTGGTTCGCTGCCCCTTGGGTTTCTCCAGGTCATGCTCAAAATAAACCAGTAGCACTCCGTTTTTCTACTTTTAACACTCCAACAACGGTTCATTTATTTCAACCTGCTGGTACGTATGACACCACGTTCACAATTGCACCAAATTCATTAAAATCTGTATTTTTAGATCACATTATTAATACATTAGAATCCAAACCTGCAGATACGCCGCTCAACTATGGTTTAAAAATAGAAACGGATGAGCCTGTAACAGTGGTGTATGAAGTTTTAACGGTAGTCAACAACCCCGAAACTTATTCGTTAAAAGGAAGTAATGGAATTGGTTTAGAGTTTGTTACACCTTTTCAGAACAGATGGAGAAACGGTGTTTACGCTCCTCTTCCAAAACAAATGTTTTGTATTGTTGCAACTGAAAATGGAACAACAGTTTGGATTACCCCACGAGCAAATATCGTTGGTCATCCAGCTGGTGTAACTTATTCCATTACCCTTAACAAAGGGCAAACTTATACCGCTGAAAATGTTACCCAATTAACCAATACTCCTGGAAATAATTTAAGTGGTTCTATTATAGTTGCAGATAAACCAATTGCTGTTACTGTTTCCGACGATTCTGTATGGGAACAATTTGCTGGTGGTTGCCGCGATTTAATGGGTGACCAAATAGTTCCTAAAGAAGTTATTGGAAACAATTACATCATTAATAAAGGAAGCATGAATGCTTCGGCTAATGAGGGTATATTTGTAGTAGCAACAGAAAACTTTACACAAGTTACGATTACAACTATTAATGGCTCAACAACTCAGCTATTAAATCAAGGAGATACGTGGGATTATTCCATCACAGAAGCGTTAACCTATGTTCAAGCTGACAAACCAATATATGTGTTGCAAGCAAGTGGCTTTGGTTGTGAACTCGGTGAAGCACTACTTCCGCCAATCAATTGCGCTGGTTCCTCACAAGTTAGCTTTACCAGAACAAATAATCAAGGGTTTTTCTTAAACATACTTTGTCCCACTTCTGCAGTAAACAACTTTCTATTAAACGGTAGCAACACACTCGTTCAAGGATCAATGTTTAGCGTTGTCCCAGGTACAGGTGGTGCTTGGAGCGGTGCTCAAATATCTTTTAGCACTGCCGAAATAGCTGTCAACTCTGCCAATTTCATAGAAAATACTACTGACTTTTTTGCCTTAGGAATCATCAACGGTGGACAAACCTCTGGATGTTATTACCATTACATGTCGTCTTTTTTAAGAAGAACGTATACAGATGCTGGCAACGATACAACTTTGTGTAATGGCGCTACATCTATTTCTTTGAGTGGTTCTGTAAAAGGAGCAACCACAACAGGAATTTGGTCGGTAGTCAACGGTACCGGAACATTCCAAAATGCAACCGACTTAAGTACCTTGTATTACCCAACAACTAGTGATTACACTCAAGGTGAATTGTCATTTGTCCTTACTTCAACTGGAAGCTGTAATCCTGTTACAGATACTATAAAAGTAAGCTTTATTCAAGCTCCAGTTGTAACTGCGTCAGGTAACCAAACGTTTTGTAAAAACAATTTGCCATCCATTGTTATTTCTGGTGGTGTTCAATTTGCAACTACAGCTATATGGTCGGGTGGTGCTGGTGGTTCTTTTGGAAATCCCAATGATTTAACAACTACCTACACGCCTTCACCTGCTGAATTGGCTGCGGATAGCGTTGCATTATTTTTAACCTCTGCAGGAAGTTTTTTCTCTTGCCCGAGTGATCAAGATACTGTTATTTTATATTTCACTCCAGCACCTGTTGTTAATGCAGGTTCTGACGTATATATTTGCTCAAATACAACTGAAATCAACCTTAATGGCTTAATTAGTGGTGTTACGACTACTGGAGTATGGTCAACCAATGGCAATGGTGCATTTTCTCCAAGTGAACAAAACCTTGTTACCGACTATTTATTGGATCAAAGTGATATTGCTGCTGGAAACTTTAATTTAGTGCTGACATCAACCAACAATCAAGATTGTCTTGCAGAGGTTGATACAATTCAGGTTTACATAACTCCGCAACCTAGTGTCAACATCACAACACAAGACTCTATTTGTTCTACAAGCACCCTAATTCAGTTACAAGGCACAATGACAGGAGGTTTTGGGAGTCAATGGAGTTCAACAGGTTTTGGCTCCATTTCAAACCCAAGTTCATTAAACACATACTATACCGTAAGCCCTGTTGACACAACTACCGGTTATGTTGATTTTCTATTGAATACAACTGGAGTATGTGCGGGTATATACGATTCCATTCGTGTGTTTTTCATTGAAGCACCAGTAGTTTATGCCGGTCCTAATCAAAATTTATGTGAAAATGCAGCTATTCAGTTAAACGGGCAAATTTCGGGTCCTTCACCACTAGGAAGCTGGTCATCACTTGGTACAGGAATGTTTATCCCTGGAAATAATTTCTTATCCACCATCTACCAACCATCAACGGGTGATATTTTAAACGGTAGTGTAACGCTGATTCTTGAAGCTACCAATACCTATGGTTGTAATGTGGATAACGATACCCTCATTGTTACCTTTAAGGAAATACCAACTGCCGATTTTTCTGTAAATTCTGTTTGCCAAGGTGTGAACACTGTCTTTATTGATCAATCGTCTTTTTCTAGCGGTACAATTACCAATTGGCAATGGAATTTTGGCAACGGCTCCACTTCTACTATTCAAAACCCACAACCTATTTATAACAATGGAGGTGATTATACTGTTCAATTAATAGTTAGCTCAAGCAATAATTGTACAGATACAATTGAGAAAAACTTACAAATTTATTACAATCCACAACCAGGGTTTTCAAACAGCAATGCCTGCGAAAACAATCCAATTTATTTCACGGATTTGTCAACAATACCACAAGGAAGTATTACCAATTGGCACTATAATTTTAATGGATTTGATAACAGTACCAATCAACACCCCAATTATTCATTCCCGATTGCAGGCAACTATCCTGTGACCTTAACTGTAACCTCTGATCATGGTTGTCAAGCATCCATTACACAAAATGTAGCAGTAATTCAAAGTCCACAAGCAAGTTTTACAGCCTTACCCAACCCAGCAGTTGTTGACCAAACTATACAGTTTACAGATAACTCTACGGGTACGAATCTAGTAAGCTGGTATTGGAACTATGGGGATGGATCTGCAAACAATCAACAAAATTCACAACACAGTTATTCAACGGGAGGTGTTTATCCTGTTACGCTAACTGTTACAGATGGAAATCAATGTTTTGATACGCTTACACAAATTATTTCCGTAGAGCTTTTACCAGTACTTCCAACAGGTTTTACACCTAATGGTGATGGTGAAAACGATGTGTTTATCATCAGAGGAGGACCATTTAAAACAGTTGACTTCAAAGTTTATAGTAACTGGGGTGAATTAGTGTTTTCATCTACCGACCAAAATGAAGGATGGGATGGAACTTACAAAGGCACTCCTTCTCCAGTTGGTGTTTACACATGGACCTTTGTAGTAGAAATGGGTAATGGACAAATAATTAAAAAATCAGGAGACGTAACTCTGTTAAGATAAAAGCTATGTATAAATTTATTTTAATTCCGTTCATATTTTTAACCTTCGCGGTTAGGGCACAAGATGCGCATTTATCAATGTATGATGCTGCTCCTTTGTTCTTAAATCCTGCACTAACTGGTGTTGTTGACGGCACATTTAGATTGCACGCTCAATACCGTACGCAGTGGAAGGCTGTTAATTTCAAACCTTATACTTCTTATCTTTTTAGTTTTGACATGCCTATAAAGAAATGGAGTTTTGGAGTGCAATTAAACAATTTTAGAGCAGGATTTGGTAATTTCAATGTATTTCAAGGATTGGTCTCCACTTCTTATAATACAGCAGTTAACAAAGCAAAAACACATTTTTTATCGTTCGGTGTTCAAGCCGGTGTAGCTCAAAAATCAGTAGAATACCAATTGCTTTCTTTCAACAACCAATATTCGTTGACTGGTGGTGGAACCTTTGATCAAACCATTGCTTCGGGTGAAGATTTTAAAGGACAGTCTGTGTTCATCCCCGCAGTTAATGCAGGAATTTTATATTACTATGCAAAACCAACTGCACGTTTAAATCCGTTTATAGGTATTTCGGCATTTAACTTATTGCATTCCAAAGAGTCTTTTTACGGCGTTGAAAACCGTTTACCTTTAAGGTATTATGCGCATTTAGGGACTCGTATAAATATTACAGAAACTTTTTACATTATTCCTAAAATATTAGGAATGTTGCAAAAAAATTATTTTGAACATACGTATGCCGTTGAATTAGGTTATTATTTTAAAAATAGTGACTTTTACTTATTAGGAGGCATTATTGCTCGAGCAAAAGATGCAATGGTAGTAACTTTAGGTGCAAAATGGAATAATTTCACTCTAAAAATGGCCTACGACATCAATGTCTCTTCACTAAGCCGTGTATCTACGGGTAGAGGTGGTTTTGAAATCGGACTAACATACGTACACAAAAAACCTGAAAAGAAATACGAAAAAATTTGCCCTAGGCTTTAATTTATAGCTATCTGAACAATGAAAAACTTATTGATTATATTCCTGTGCATGCTGTCATTTGTTGGTCTATCACAATCAAGAATGGTATGGCTAAATACAGCTGATAAATGTTATGAAAACAAAGATTATTACAATGCTTTGCTTTACTATCAAAAAGTGCTAGACGATACGTTGGCTCTAAAAACAGATATATTACCCTATGAAGTGCAATTAGCCAATAGAACGCTCTCTAAAAAGGCTAAACAATTGGATGGGAAAGCAGTGTCTTTGGAAGATTACACCAACCACCAAATTGCAATGTGTTATCAACTAACATACGACTACAAAAGAGCAGAAGCACAATTTGCCAAAACCTATCAGTCAAAAGGTTACCCCAACGATGCTTATCATTATGGAAATGCTCTAAAAAACAATCAAAAATACAGCGAGGCAATAGACGTTCTTGACGCTTTTGTTCGCTCCAACTCTCCTTCCGACTCACTTGTAGAATTAGCCATTGCATCCATTCAAGGTTGTAATTATATGCTGCACGATAGCAAGGCCAAAACAGAAGCTAAAGTAAAATTAGCTGACACCTCAATATTTAATAAAGGTACTGCTTCTTTTGCCGCAGCCTATTTTGGGAGTTACAATAGATTAATGTTTACCTCTGCACGTGATGGAGGCGTTATCTTAAAGCCAGAACAACAATCTGCCTATTTATGCGATGTATATTGGACCGAAAAAGATGATAACGGAAAATGGAAAACACCAACAAACTTTGGGCGACCAATGAACAGTGCACAACACGATGCTGCTTCAACTTTTAATAATAACAACACCATCTTTTATACTCGATGGTCGGATGAAAACAGAAAAGAGCAAAACATTTATTTAGCTCGTATGATTGATTTTAAGTTTTTTGAAGCATACAAGTTGGATGAACGCGTTAATGTTCCTGGCTATATCTCAATTCACCCTCAATTGTCTATCGACGGAAAAACACTTTATTTTTCAAGCAACAGACCTGGAGGACAAGGCGGTATGGACATTTGGAAAATTTCATTGGATACACTTGGAAACATTATTGGAAATGCAGAAAACCTTGGCAAAATGGTTAATTCAAATGCCGATGAAATTACACCTTTCTTTCACGATGCTACTTCTACCTTGTTTTTTAGCTCAAATGGTTACAATTCTATTGGTGGTTTTGACGTGTTTAAAAGTGGCTATAATCCAGAAAAATCTGTTTACTCCATCCCAAGCAATCTTGGCGCTCCAATAAACTCTAGTTTTGATGACACTTATTTAATTTACGATGCTAAACTTGATAAAGGTTTTCTTTCATCTGATCGTGAACCCTGTGAGTTTGGTCATTGTTTTAATATTTATGAAATTTCAAACAGTGAAATTATTGTAAACTTAGAGGGTATCACGTATGAAAAAGGTACTGATAAAATTTTACCCAATTCCACTATCACAATTAAAGACGTTAAAGGTGTTGCAAATAATTATGTTGTTACAACCGATGAAAATGGATACTACAATGTAAAAATAACGATAGGTGAAGAAATCTTTTTAAAAGCACAAAAAGAAGGTTATTTTGCCGATGCTAACGTAATAAACACCGAATCAATTACAGAATCTATTACTTTACGTCAAGATTTTTATTTGAACAAAATTCCTCAAAAAGAAATTAGAATTGAAGGTATTGAATACGATTTTGATTCCGATAAATTACGACCGGTTTCAATGGAAATTTTAGATAAAATTGTAGAATTTCTTGAACTCAACGATAACTTGGTTGTTGAAATTAATTCTCACACCGACTACCGTGGAAGCGATAAATACAATTTAGATTTATCAAAAAGAAGAGCACAATCTTGCGTAAATTACTTAATTGATAAAGGTATCAACAAAAATCGTTTAGTTCCTAAAGGATTTGGAGAATCTATGCCAACTTCTTATTTGGATACTGAACGAAAAGAAATTTTAGACAGTGACGGAAAAGAAATTATCCTAACAGAGAAATTCATATTAACGTTAACTCCAGAAGAGCAGGAAAGAGCAAATCAGTTAAACCGTAGAACAGCATTTAAAGTTGTCGGTGAAAATTTTAAATTAGAATCTAGTAAATAACGAACTATGAAAAATCTTCTTTTATTTTTAACACTTCTTTTATCGATTACAGTATATTCACAAAAAAAAGACATCAAAATCAAAGACGATATTGTTACCGTTGATGGAACTGCTGTTTTTAAAATTACCACTGTATCAATGGGGAATTTAACGACCATCTACAATTTGCAAGGTGAACGTTTAATTGTTTTTACCTACCAAACATATAACGATGAAGCAAAAAAATCACAAGCCAATCCATCGGGAGCCGTGCGTTTTCTCGATGTTACCTTCTTAAACGAAGCAATGGATAAATGCGAAATTGGTGTTGACACCAAAAAAGGAATGGTAAAGCAAGTGATTGACAACGAATTGATTGACGAAAACGGAAAACTCAACGATAAAATGATTCAACAGTTTGTTCGTATTCATGGAACTAAGTTTTCGGATAACAAAAAAACATCAACAACCATCATCATTAACAACTAATGAATGGTTAGAAAAATGCTCTAACTTCCATTCCTGCAGAATGAATCATCTTGTTGTTTTTGGATTTTCTGCCGTTGTATTGAATGGATAACTGCAAATTTTTGGAAATGAGTCGTTGGTAACCAATCGACCATGTATAGTTGACACCTGGTTTGAGTGATTCCAACATTTCAAAGCCCAATGCCGAGTTTTGTGTACCGTTGTAGGTAATTGATACAACTTTAAATTCGGCCTGTAAACTTCCTTTTTCGGCTTCGTTGAATTTAATATTGGTTCCAATTTCGCCAACATAAGCATTTTCGCCTCCAAATTCATCACGGTTGTGTTTTTCTTCATAGCGACCAGTTAATGAAACGCGAAAAGCTGTGCTGGTTTGCAAACTAAACGTTGGGCGAATGGTAAAATAATCAATACTGAAATTTCTTCCTGAGGTATAATCGGCTATAGCTGTTTTGTTTCCAATTTGCCCTTTGGTTTCTATGGCTATTTTTTTGGTGATGTTCCAACGCACATTGGCTTCGTGGTATTCGTTTTTGCGCGAATCAAAGCCACTGGCCAACAAAGTTTTCCCTTGGTTGTTTTGATAGGTCCAATCGGCACTTACAACAGATGATGTGCGGTTGAAATAAAACGTATTTCTAAAATCATAAGAAGTGGAAATAATATTGGTGTCGCGCACATTGGTTGCAAACGGATTAAACGCATTGGCTCCATCAAAATAATTGGTTTTTCGGTTGATGCGTATGCGAATTTGGTCAGAAAAACGCGATAAAACTTTTAAAATCCCCTTTTTTGAAGCCCAAATGCGCTCTGGTCGCCAAAATAAGGATTGATTGAACTCATTGGAATAGGTTTTCACGTATTCACTACTTGGCGTAAATACCCGCACATAACTTGCCTGATCGGCATATTGCGCAATTTCAAATTCATTCAAATCCTTTACACCGTCGTTGTTATAATCAATCCACGTGTAAATTCCTTGCCCCGTGTTGACTTGTATGTACAAAAATTCTTTCTTCTGTTCCAAGCCCGAACCCACTTCATAAAAGGTATTCCACGTAAAAGCAGATTTCCACAAACGCAAACCATAGTCAATTCTTCCAAGTATTGAATTTTCGGGTGTTTGATTAATTAATAAGCTATCCAAAATCTTCAACTGACGGTAACTAGTTTGAATCGTCAAGGTTTGATTTTTAATTTCCGTTAATCGCACTTCTCCCCCAGCCGTTCGGGCACGTGCTGCATTTTTCAAATTAAAACTATCCGAAATCCAATCGTAGCGTTCACGGTAAAAAACACGGTATTTGTGCTTCATTGAATCGCCATTTTCTATGTAAAACTGATAGTCGTAAAATTGATAACTGTTACGTGCCAAAGCAATAGTGGGCGATTGAAAAGCATTGCGTTCGTGATCGTCTTTAAAACCCACACGCAACCATTTGAGTGATTGAGAAATATCTACCTTATGACGCAAATATTGGTTTTTATCAACGGCCTTGCTTTCCAAATAGCTACCATCCCAAATGGCTTTAAACCCTTTTTGTTGCCAACTTCCGTTCAATACTGCTCTGTAACCAGCATAGTCTTTACCAACCAAAAATTGTTGACCTTCTGCATTAAAATTACCATATTTTCGATGGATGAAATTGGCTCCCAAAGTTGTTGCAATTTGATTGCCAACATAGCCTTTTCCACGTGTGTTCCAATCACGGTCAAATTCAACAGCACGGTATTGTTGAATGGGTGTGAAATTTCTATCCAAGGCTTCAAAATCCAACTTGGTGTCCATCAACCAACGTTGTGATGAATCACGTGAAAGCGGGATTTTACCATTGATGCGTGCTTTTGCAGCATAGCCATCGTCGTCTCGCCTATCGTATTTTGAAAACGTGTTTAAGTCGTTGTTGGTGTAGGACCATTCTGTTTCGGCGGTCAAATATTTTGTAATCTGATATTTTGCTCCTGCGGTTAGCATTTGCCGTTTTTTGGGTGTAAATATTACCCGATATGCTTCGTAATCTCCTTGTGGAACACCTCCAACTGGCGCCACCCATTGATATACTTTTCCTGTTGCAATGTATTCTTTCAACACATAGTTTCCTTTGTTTTGCCCCACATTCATAAACGTTGCACGGTAAACTGCATTGGTAGGGTCAACAGAATGCACCAACACCGAATCGTATCCCAAGGTATCCACAATTTTATACATAATTTGGTTGTCAATGAAACCCACCGAATCAACACTTGAAATGCGCGCCAAGGTGAGTGTATCGCCAATGGCAGCCAACATTTTCTTTTGCTCAATGGTTAAATCTTGCTGTATGGTTTGATTTTTTGCATCGTGTTCGGAATAGGCATTGAACCACAAATCCAACTTTTTAAACTGATAACGATTGGCTGTTTGCACTAAAAAACGGGCATAATTTTGATCCGAATATTGAAACTCCACTACAATTCGCGAGTCTTTGGTAATTTGATTTTTGGAAGTAAAAATAACTTCGGCAGAATTGTAGTTAATGATGTAGTCGAAATCTTGTCCACGTTCCAATTTTCTTCCATCAATAAAAACTTGCTCGGTACCACCTAAAATGATGATGTACGGTTCATTTTCTGCTCCCGTAAGGCGATAAGGACCTTGATTTCCTTCCACACCTTGAATAATTTGTCGGTTAAATTTTCCACGCGACATGGCACCAGAAACTTGCGTAGTAAACCCAATTTTATCTTCATTTCTAAAATCATAGCCGATGGATAAACCTTGTGCTCGTTTTTTATAGTTCATAAAATATCCGTGGGGTTTATCCAGCCAAAAATCGCCACCAATTAGTTTTAAACGGTCGTTGTAAATCTGAATAAAAACCTTGTCAAATTCTTGCAATTTATTGGTGTTACCATCCGGTTGAATGGGAATATTATCATCCGACAAAGATGCAATTAACTTTAAATTAGGTCCAATTTCTCCGCTCAATTCTAGGTTCAACGAAGAATTAATCCCCATGTCTTGGTTGTTTCCAAATGAGATTCCTCGCGAAATACTCCCTGATTTATTCAAACTGGTGCCACCAAAAACATCTTGTATTTGCGTTTGTGCCGAGTACACATAAAAATCTTTATTGCCTTTTGCACTTTCATAGATGAATGACGTGTCGCGTTTTTGGAACTTTTGCGTTAAATTGTAGGGAAAAACACGGTATTGAGCACTTAAATTGCCACCACAACGGTTTTTTATAATCAATTGAGCTTTGGCGCCATTGAGGTAATAATCATCGTGTGCAACCAATTCGCCGTTACAAAATAATTGAAACGATTGCGGAAAAATACTCAATGTATCCAATTGCAAGGTATCAGAAGTTGATGCGATTTCTTTTACACGCAACGTTGATGCTTGACCAAATGCGGTAGAGCTCATTGCAATAAGTAATAATAAAATCGTTACGAAACTTCTCATCAATACGAAGATACAACGTAAAATAAGAAAAAATCGTGTGTTTTTACAAATATTCTTCCAATACTTCCAAACCAATACCTCGTGAGCCTTTTAAAAGAATCAATTTATCTGTAATCGGTTGTTGCGACAATAATGCTTTTACATCATCTGTTTTGGTATAGTTTACCAATGTGGTTGGTAAAACACTGTTTGAAAACTCATTTCCTACCACTATCCCTTGTAAATTCAATTCTTTTACCAATTCTACAATTGCTTGATGTTCTTTTTTAGACTCTTCGCCCAATTCCAACATATCGCCAATGATGATAAATTTAGAAGGATTATCAATCAACGCAAAACTTTCTAAAGCCGAACGCATGCTGGTTGGATTTGCGTTATAACAATCTAAAATCAAAGTATTTTTAGTAGTTTTTACAACTTGTGAACGTTTGTTGGTTGGATTGTATTCGCCAATAGCTTCGTTAATTTTTGCTGGCTCCACATCAAACAATACCCCGAAAGAAATAGCTGCTAAAAAATTGTAAAAATTGTATTTACCAACCAGATTGGTAAAAATAGTGCCTGATTGGTAAGTATCCATGCTCCACGATAATTCAACAAAGGGCGATAATCGTTCTAGTTTGCCTACAACTTTACCATTGTTAGCTCCATAAGCAAATGTTGGAACATTGGATGGAAGATTATTGTACAAAACTTCATCATCTGCATTGTAAACCAAAGTACCATTATTGGCTTCCACAGCCTGATACAATTCTTTCTTTGTTTTTAAAACCCCCTCAAAATTTTTAAATCCTTCCAAATGTGCTTTTCCAATATTAGTAATGATACCATAATTGGGCTCTGCGATGTCGCACAATTCCTTGATGTCCCCAAAATGGTTAGCTCCCATTTCAATTACAGCAATTTCATGCGATGAATTTAACTGCAACAAGGTCAACGGCACACCAATATGGTTGTTTAAATTTCCTTTGGTAAAATGAACGTTGTATTTTTTCTGAAGAACAGCCGCTAGTAATTCTTTGGTACTTGTTTTTCCATTGCTACCAGTAATTCCAATTACAGGAATTGAAAATTGCTTACGATGGTAATTGGCCAATTGCTGTAAAAAGCGCAAACAATTGTCCACTAAAAAAATATTTTGTGCTTCATTTGCATAGGCTTCTTCGTCAACAACTGCATATTTGGCACCGTTATCAATTGCAGTTTGCGCAAAAGTATTTCCGTTAAATGTTGCTCCTTTTAATGCAACAAAAAAACAATCTTTCGAAATGTTTCTTGTATCCGTGCACACCCCCGAAGATTGTAAAAAATAATTATAAAAATTCTCCATAAATAAAAAAGTCCACCGATTTGGTGGACTTAAAATTAATTATTTTATTTTTTCTTTTTCTTCTTTTTGCCGTAATTCATTCCGACTGGACTTCCGACTCTATCCATTGCACATCGGAAACCTAATGTACACATTGATTTATCTTCGTCTAAGAATCTTCTGTTACTTGCAACCAACCAGTATGCACGATCAGCCCAAGAACCACCTTTATACACTTTTGATTTATCAGAAATCAATGTTGTAGGCCATGAAGTTCTGTTGTCTTGTCCTGGTTTGATTAAGTTACCATCCAAGTCATACTCTTCGTGTTTGTTTTGGTACATTACCAAGTTAGGATCACGATTTGCTTGGTTGATTTTCATTTTCAAAGCATCATCTTTATAGTAAACAGAGCTTTCAATATCACCATCCAAATAGTCAACATAATCGTCTTTACGGTAGTTCAAACGACCAATGTTTTCTTCTTCTGTTACATTTCTGTATTTCAATTTTCCAGGTGTATCTGTAATGAATTCAGAGAATGCTGTACGCAACATTGATAATACTTCAAATGCATATTCTTCACCATCCGGACCTGTTCTAATTTCGTCAGCAAAAATTCCATCAAACAAACGATCTTGAATCAATGCAGAAGCTTCTGTGTTGTATTTATCGTTTTTGTATTTGATAGCTAAATCAAGTACCTCGTTAATTTGACGCAACAATGACAATTCGATAGAATCTTTCACTTTTCCGTGAGAAACATAGAAAGGATCTGGTGCGTAACCTTTGTGAACTGGATTTGCTGATTCAATGTTTTTAGATAATCCAATTGGAATAACAGTATCATTTGGATTGTGTTTGTCAGCAGAAATACGTTGGTAACGAATACGCTCAAACTCATTCAAATATTCTTTCATTCCGTGTACATCGTATTCCACTTGTTGGTTTTTGATATCCACCAAACCTTCGTTGTTCAATAATTTTGTTTTAAACACGTTTCCTCTAAAAGGACGGAATTCATTGAAATCTTCTGAAGTTAAAGGACGGTAAGTATCCAACACCCATTCAGAAACGTTACCTGCCATGTGGTATAATCCATAGTCATTTGGCCAATAAGACTCAACTGGAGCAGTAACATCAGCACCATCGTTCAAGTTACCAGCGATACCCATGTAGTCACCATTTCCTCTTACAAAGTTAGCGCGAATTTTACCTGTAAATTCTTGATTATCTTGGCGTACCCAGTGACCATTCCAAGGATAAAATCTTCTATCTGTAATATTTTCAGAACCAGCTTCTAAGTTTCCAATTAAACCAAGTGCTGCATATTCCCACTCAGCTTCTGTTGGGAGGCGGTAACGTGGAAGCATAATTCCGTCTTCCATACGTACGATTCTTGTTCCTAATTTTTTACCTTGTTTATTTGTTGGGTTCAAATCAGTAACTCCTCTCATTCCTGCATCTTCGTATTGACCTACATAATAAGCATCTGTATTAAACGTTTGGTCGTTACGTTGATCCACATTCCATGGTAAAATTCCCTCACGAATTAAAATATATTCGTTAACACGGTCTGTTCTCCATTTACAAAAATCATTTGCTTGCAACCAAGAAACTCCAACAACTGGATAATCTCTATAAGCTGGATGACGTAAATAATAATCTACATATTTCTCCATAAACCCAAGAGGTGATCTCCAACTCAAAGTATCTGGTAATGCATTTTTATACACCAATGGATAAGATTCACCGTAAGCTCTTCCAATCCAATATAAGTATTCTAACCAGTGAAAGTTAGTCACCTCTGTTTGGTCCATATAGAACGAAGAAACAGTAACACGTGCTGGACGATTGTTCCAATCATACATCACATCTTGCTCTGCTCTACCCATGGTAAAAGTACCCCCTTCAACAAGAATCAAACCTGGACCTGTTTCCTGGTCAATAAAAGGAACTTTTTGAAACCCTCCTTGTTTAGGATTATTATAATCCCATCCTGTTGATGAAGAAGCTTCTTTAGAACAAGATGAGAATAAAACTGATCCTAATCCTAATACCACTAATACTTTAAAAACACTTATTTTCATTTGTTTTCTTATTATGCTAGGTTGCAAATTTATACTTTAATAACTTTATTTTGTCTTTTCGTTACAATTTCTTTAAAAATTCTTTTAGAACGATGGACAAGAAATGGTTCTGAACTGTGGAATTTTCTTCTTACAATTCAAGTTGATTCCTAACGATACTTCGTGCGAACCTCCAGATACTCCGTTGTTTAACTTAGAAGTTGTAACATCATAGCTGTATCCAATTCTAAACATTCCTGTATTGATACCAATGGTTGTAATAAATGCATCGCTTGTACGGTACCAAACACCAGCAGTGAAAATACCATATTTAACATACATACCAATGTTTAACTCTTGAAAACCACGTTGGTATTGGTAAATAACACTTGGCATCAACGATGTGGTGTTTGAATATTTTGATTTAGAACCCAATGCAATGTTGGCTCCAGCATGTGCCGTGTAGCGAACAGGTAGTGGACTTTTTCCAACTATCATAGATTCATTTGGCATATTAAGGTGATGAACAGCAACTCCAAAATAAAAAATATCAGAGTAACCTACAATTCCAGCGGATGCGTCAAAAAATCCTTTTGAACCACCATGTGGAACGTCACCCGTTTGATAAATAAACCCTTTGCGAGGGTCAATCATATCTCCAAAAGTCAATTTATCCCAATCCAAAAACTTTTGATACCATGCAGCACGCGCTCCAAAAAGCAAAGAGAATTTTCGTGTTACATTTAAGTGGTATGAATAAATCAATCCTAACATTGATGTTTGAATGGTTGCTTTCCCCGTCATATCATGTGTTGCTAAAACACCAATACCACCCGAAATTTGCTTGAAATATTGATCGTATCCTAATGCATAAGTTACGTAATTCCCTGACAAACTTGGCCATTGATTTCTATAATTTGCAGCAAAACGAGCACAACCATGTGTTCCAGCCAAAGCAGGATTCAAATAAATAGGGTTGGAATAAAACTGCGTAAATGAAGGGTCTTGTGCATTCGCACTCAGCGCCACAACACTTGCTACAACAGCCGTAAAAAATCGTTTCAATCCTCTCATTTATTAAGAATTAGTAAAATTTAGTAGTAAGAAAATGTATCTCACTTTGTCTTTTTAACGTCAATTTGTTAAAAAGGTTACAAATATTATAAATTACAAATAATAAACAAAGAAAATAATCGTTTTTTTATTTCAATCAAAAAGGAAATTAACATATTTGTACTATGAAATATTTTTTTAAAACAAGTACCCCTTTTCATTCAATATTAGCGTTTTTTGTTATTCTTTTCTTGTATTCTACTTCATTTTCACAAGACCAAAAATCAATTACAATAAAATGGAGTGAACCTTTGCAACAAGAAGTAAATGGAATTGTAACTTCATTACCTAATTTTGAAGGTCAAATTTATGCAGAAGGTGAAATTTACTATCAATTTATTGAAGAAGTTGCCCCAAAATACGATGCAAACCTTACTTTAGTAGATGTTCAAACTGGAAGTGCAACTGAAAAAGAAATTGCTTATTTAAAAAACAACAATATTTCAATTCCAACCCAAGCCAAATGGAAGGCAAAGGTCACAAATGGTGGAAAAAAACGTTTGTTATTATTTTCAATTGTTCCCTACATTCAAAAAGATGGTAAAATTCAACGCATTACCTCTTTTACTTTTAATCAGCAACAAATAGCAACATTTTCAGCCAATAAAGTAAAATCTTTTGCCTCTGAATCGGTATTAAAACCTGGAAGTGGCGAATGGTTTAAAATTGGTGTAACGCAAGATGGAATCTATAAAATCAGTAAACAATTTCTTGCGCAATTAGGAGTGGATGTCAACACCATTAATCCGCAACACATTAATATCTACGGAAATGGTGATGGGGTATTACCCGAATCTAATTCGAAACCAAAAACTGATGATTTGGCTCTCAATGCCATCTTTGTTGCAGGCGAATCGGATGGTAGTTTTGACGAAAATGATTACATTTTATTTTATGCCAAAGGTCCACACCGTTGGGACTACAACTCGAGCACCAATCTATTTGAAAACAAGCGCAATATTTATTCAGATTTATCCTATTATTTCATCAATATAAATGCTGGAGTAGCTCCATCGCGCGTGCAAAACATTGCATCATCACCGGCAACTCCTACACATACGGTAGTTAGCTATTCGTATCGTGAGGTACATGAAACCGATGTGAAAAGCTTAACCAAATCGGGGCAACGATGGTATGGAGAAGAGTTTGACGCACAATTGGCACAAACTTTTAGTTTTCCTATTCCAAATCCCGTTGTAGGAGCAGCTTCAACTGCCACCATTTCAATGGCGTCCAACAGTACCTCTCCTTCTTATGGTAGTTTAACATACACTGTAAACGGTACGCAAATTGCCAATTTTGCAGTCCCAAGCAATGGACAAGGGTATTATGGAAGAGCTGAAGGTCAGTATAATTTCAACAATTCTAACAGCACCATCCAATTAGCAATCAATTTTCAACGCAACAATCCAAGTGTAATTGCATATTTGGATAAGATAGAAATCAATTCACGACGCCAATTGGTGTTTTGGGATAATCAGTTTTCTTTTAGAGATTTAGCATCTGTTGGAGCAGGAAATATTGCCGATTTTAGTATTCAAAACTTCCCTACAAATGGTTTTGTTTGGGATGTAACGGATAGAAAACATCCTAAATTAGTGCAAGGAACATTGAGTGGGTCAACCTATAATTTCCAAGCGGCAACCGATAGCTTGAATGAATATGTGGCTAGCAATGGTTCCAATTTTTATGAACCCGTATTTATTGAGCGTGTGAACAATCAAAATTTGCATGCGCTTGCACAAGTTGATTATTTAATAGTTACTCCACCCGATTTTATGTCACAAGCCAATCGTTTGGCCGACCTACACCGCAATAATGGTTTAACAGTTCATGTGGTGAATATCAACACCATTTACAACGAGTTTAGTAGCGGTGGTAAAGATCCTGGAGCTATTCGTCAATTTGCAAAAATGTTTTATGACCGTTCCACATCAGCAGCAGACCAAATCAAGTACTTGTGTTTGTTTGGTGATGGAACCTACGATCCTAAAAACAGAATTTCGAGCAACAACAATTATGTACCCACCTATCAAATTTTGGGGAATAATTATTCAGAATCGCCCATAATGAACATTCCAGCCGATGATTTTTATGGTCTTTTAGACAATTCGGATGCCATGGATGCTGTCTCTGTTGTGGATATTGGTGTGGGACGAATTTTGGTTTCTTCTACGCAAATTGCTCAGGAACAAGTTAATAAAATTGAACACTACATGAAAGGTGGTTCTAATTTTTATACCAGCAATAATGTTAATTGTGTAGATGGGGTTTCTACTACAAGTTTTGGAGATTGGCGCACAAAATTGGTAAATGTTGGTGACCTAGAAGATTATTTTGTGTTAACCGACTTAGAACCAATTTATAACAATACCAAACTCAATCATCCAGAAATCAATGTCAATAAATTGTATTTGGATGCCTATAAATTAGAATCAACCGTAGCTGGAAATCGTTTCCCAACGCTGAACGAAGCTTTATTGAACAGTTTTTATTCTGGCAGCTTAATTATCAATTATGTGGGGCATGGTAGTGTTTACCAACTTTCCGAATCACGCGTATTAACAAAAGCCATTATTCAAGATTTAAAAAATTCGGATCGTTTGCCATTATTTGTGTCGGCAACCTGTGAATTTACTCGTTTTGACGACCCTTCATTTGTTTCATCGGGTGAATGGATGGTTTTGAATCCAATTGGAGGCGCAATTGCCATGATGACCACCACAAGAACGGTTAGTTACAGCATTAATTCCAACACTATTTCTGCATTTTTTGGAACTGTATTTGACCGCAAGGCGGATGGTTCACCTCAAACTTTTGGAGATATCATTTTAAGTACAAAAACTTCACAAACAGCAGCAAGTTTAGACAAAACAGCCTTTTTATTGATTGGCGATCCTGCGTTAAAAATTGCTTTACCTCAACAAAAAATTGTTATTGATAGCATCAATGGATTGAGTCCTAACTTGGTAATGGACACCCTTCAAGCATTAAGCAAAGTGAAAGTGAAAGCACACTTGGAAGACCAAAATGGTAACATTCTTAGCTCGTTTAATGGAGTTGCAACGCCATCACTTTACGACAAGCCCAAACAATTGAAAACTTTGGGGCAAAAACCAGGTCCGAGCAACATTGGTTATGCCAACGAACATCCGTTTGAATTGCAAAAAAATATTATTTACAGAGGGCAATCAACTGTAAAAAATGGTTATTTCTCGTTTGAATTCATCGTTCCAAAAGACATTGATTACAGTTATGGAAATGGAAAATTTAGCCTTTATGCCGACAATGGTTCAAAAGATGCTGTTGGAGCAGAGCAACGTGTTATTGTTGGAGGTGTTAATCCAAACGGGTTAAACGATGATGTGGGTCCAGAAATAGACATTTATTTAAACAACGAAAATTTTGTAAACGGAGGAATAACAGACGAAACTCCGTTCTTAATTGCTAAATTAAAAGATGAAAACGGAATTAATACGGTTGGGAACGGAATTGGGCATGATATTACTGCCGTGATTGATGCAAAAACCAGTTCACCAATTGTTTTGAACGAATATTTTAAAAACGATTTGGATTCCTACCAAAAAGGAGAATTGCGTTACCAATTAAGTAAGTTGGAACCTGGTAGGCATACATTGACACTAAAAGCGTGGGATGTAAACAACAATTCTTCAGAAACTACCATTGATTTTATAGTGCAAGAAAAAAGTGAGTTAAAATTGGATCATGTGTTGAACTATCCTAATCCGTTTACTACCAGCACCGAATTTTTCTTTGAGCACAACCAATGTTGCACCGAGTTAGAAACGCAAATTCAGATATTTACTATTTCTGGTAAATTGGTAAAAACCATCAATCAAACCACCTATACGCAAGGTTATCGTTCTAACGGTATTCACTGGAATGGATTGGATGATTTTGGCGACAAACTAGCAAGAGGCGTGTATGTTTACCGCTTAAAAGTGAGAACTCCACTTGGCGAAACAGCAGAAAAATTAGAAAAATTAGTAATATTATAAGTTCAACACAATAAAGGAAGTATAAAAACGTATATTTGCCATCCGCATTAATAAAACAGCATGAAAAAAAGTTTTTTATTTTTATTAGCAACAACATTTACAAGCATAGGATTTAACGCATTAGCACAGCCTGGAGCTACTATTTCTGATGACGACAAAAGCAAGTTGGAATTAAATACCATCACTACGGCATTGCCTTTTATGTCTATTACACCCGATTCTCGTGCAGGAGGTATGGGCGACGCAGGAACAGCTTTGAGTGGTTCATCTACATCGTTGTATTGGAATACTTCTATGTTGATTTTTGCTCCAGACAAATCCGAAATTAGCATTTCATATACACCATGGTTACGTAATCTGACTAACGACATGCACTTATCGTATGCAGCAGGTTACTACAAATTTGGTCGTCATGCTGTTGGTTTAGGTTTGCGTTTCTTTAGCTTGGGTGAGATTACTTATACCGACAATAATGCCAATCCAATCAGAACAGACAAACCAAGTGAGTTTCAACTTACGGGTGGATATGCGTTTAAATTAAGCAACCGTTTAAGTATTGGTTTGAATGCTCATTTTGCTTATTCCAACTTAACAGGTGGTTATGTAGTGGGTAACAATGGTGCTAAACCAGCAATGGCAGGAGCTGCAGATTTATCGTTGACGTATTTAAAAGACGATGCTAAAATAGGCAACATGGACGGTGAATACACATTTGCTTTTACCCTTAATAACATTGGTAACAAAGTAAGTTATTCTTATTCACAACAACGTGATTTCATTCCGATGAACTTGAAAATTGCCAATGCCTATAAAATGAAATTTGACCGTTACAACTCGTTGTTTATTGGCTTAGAATTACAAAAATTATTAGTTCCAACACCACCAATTTATGGTTTGGATGCTAATGGTGACCGTGTAATTTTTGCTGGAAAATCATCTGATGTGGGAGTTATTAAAGGATTGGTTCAATCGTTTTACGATGCGCCAGGAACGATCGTTAAAGACGAAGATGGTAATTATGTGCAAAACGAAGATGGTTCCTACCAAATCAAAAAAGGAAGTCGTTTTGTTGAAGAACTTTCTGAAATCAACGTAGCACTTGGATTGGAATACTGGTATAATAATTTATTAGCCATCCGTGCAGGTTATTTCTTTGAAGCTCCAAACAAAGGAAAACGTCAATTTTTTAGCTTTGGTGCAGGTGTAAAATACAACCGTTTTGGATTGGATATCTCCTACTTAGCAGCTGTTGGCGGAAGACGTTCTCCATTGGCAAACACTGTTCGTTTCACACTTCGTTTTACATTGGGTAAAATCAATAATGGTAAAAACGCCGACGAAGATAAACCAGAATAATAGTGGATTTTAAAATACAGCAGCCTACGAGCAATCGTGGGCTTTTTTTATTACTTCAAAAAATCGTTTATTTTAGGATTAAATTGTGTCTTGAAAAAGAAACCAGGTGTATCTATTTATTTTAGAAAACCCATTGTGCATTTAGTTAAAAGCAATTGTATTGAAAAAAAGATTTCTCATAAACTTTAGCGGTTTTTTTGAGTATTTATGCTGTTATTTTTTTATTTCCATATATCAGCAAATGCACAACGAGTTATGAAAAATCATCTTTCTGTTCGAAAAAATAACATTAGTTATTATCTTAAGTTTTAAAGTTGATGAAAAACAAAACGACAATTACAATATGGGAATGTATGTAGAATTAAAATAATAAAAAAACCGACTTCCATTTCTGAAAGTCGGTTGAAGAATGTTTGTATTTAATGATTACTCTAAAACAATTACTTGTGTTTTTGACTGTGCCTCATTTGCTTTAATTTTCAAAATATATGTTCCTCTCTTTAGAGAAGATACATTTAATTTTATGTTGTTGTTATTAGCAAAGTTTTGATGTAAAACTTCTTTACCAGATAAATCATAAATAGTAACGTCTGTTTTTTCCATATCCTCATAATTTATATAGATAACATCTTGTGATGGATTTGGATAAATTAATATTGATTCAGACTTAATATCATTATCTGTTGGAATAGAAATCATCGAACTTTTTGATTTGTTAGATGCCATTAGAGGTAATATATCAGCTTCTAAATCTTCTTCATTCATTACTTTTAAAAGTATATTAGCTGACTCTGCAACAAGTAAATCATTTTGTTGATTTGATAAATTTTGTAATTGAGTTTTTGTGTTTTTTGTCAATGAATTTGCCATATTACCATCTAAACTGTATTGAATTGAGAACAATTCAGTTTGTTCAGGTGATAATTCAGAAGATAGAGAATTTAACAAACTATCAAACTGTATTTTTGCTTGCTTTCTGCTATACAGAGCTAATAATGATTTTTTGAAATCAATACCCACGCATTGTTTAAGGCATTTTTCTAAACTATCGTCAATAGATACAGTGTTTTCATTATTCATTAAAATTGATTCAATACGTAATTTTTGAATAGTATTGATTTCATTATTAATTGATTTTAATTCAGAAAACACCTTTTGTCGTGGTGATTTGCTAGTTTGAAAAGCAGCTAATTCATTTTTAGTCATTTTGCTTAGTGATGAATGGTTTAATCGCTCTTTCATATAGTCAGACAATCCGCTACATTGTTTTAATACATTTTTTATTTGTAAACTAGATGCTCCTGAATTTAAGTAGCTTTCCAACACTTGATCACTCAAATAAGGAGCAATTGACATCAATGTGTTGTATGTTTGACTACTTGCTGGGTTGGTAGCTATACTTGATAACAATTGTTGAGTTTGACCACCATCAATGATGTTGGATAAACTATCTGATTTTGCTAACATACCTAAAGGAGGGAAAATAATAATTGAACCATAGTGAGAAGGACAAACATTTGTACCACCCGTACCAACGTAAGCACCGTTATATACCTGAATTTGTGGCACTACCTCTGTACCTCCAGAAAGTACGGTGTAATTATCAGGTGTATGAGAATTGTCCACTAAATGAACATAATCAATGCGCTGACTACCCGGATATAGCATTATATCGTGGTCTGGGTATGTACTATGGCTTTCACCATACATTGAGAAAGTATTGCGAGCAGCATTGTTTCGGGCATCATTTAAGCTATTACCACCTGATATTCCTTGTTCTTTATCTATTATTCCATTGACGCCTATGTCTGTTAAATAAATTGGAGCAACAAACTCATTGCACTTGTATTGCAAACCTATCGTTCCATCATTGTGTTCGCCGATTTCATTACCATTTATACCTTGCGCTTGTGTGCCTACTTTTAAATTGCTAAACGTATTTTTATAAACTTCATTATGTGCATCACCTGAATTACTAATGATAATTCCATACGTTTCAGCCGTTCCGTTTGGTATAGCTGCTACATCAAATTCATCCAAGATATTCTCTTCTATTTTATAACCTGTTCCTTGAAGAACATACACACCAAAAGTTTGGTTGGTAGATTCAGGAACATGGAATTTATTTCTACTAATTGTTTGATTCGTGGCTTTTACTGAATAAATACCTTGACGACAATTTGTAAATTCATTTCTTAATACGATAAAAGGTTTTAAGTTGGAATTTACAACATATACCCCTCTATCCAATCCTGTGAATTGTGAACGAATAACACTTGCTTCCGGGCAATCTTGACCAATAGGCAACGGAAAAGCAGAACATCCACTATACACTTTAAAACCGCTATTTATAGCATAAATTCCGGTGCCATATTGAGGCGAAGAACTGTATGCTAGAGGGGTCTCTTGTAAAAAATTACACGTCCTAATCGTGACATCACTGCAATAGTTTAACCAAACGTGGTACATTGGCTTTACAGTTGACTTTTTAAACACTCCATTCCATCTAAAAGTAGTTGATGATATAGTGGTAAGATTATTAGCTCCCACACCATAATTAGGACAATGAATACCGTACTGACAGTTATAAAATTCACTTGATTGAATAATTGCAATCCCTCCATTTCTTGTATTGTCTATAGAATTGGGGCTGGAAGGCACATTTCTTTTTGATAACAACACTCCTTTGTAAGCATGCTCAATTTTAGAATTATTTTTCATTTGAAACACACCTTGTGATGAATTTAATATACTTCCTTGCGCAGCAGTGGAATTACCCCAAACTTCTACACCCAACCACATATCTTCTTTTCCACAAATAGGATAATTGGTTAATGTTGTATTATCAATAACCAATTTACCACCTTGTGAGCCTATTGCACCATTTTCAACAATCAATTTGGCACCAGGTGCAAATTTAAAAGTTAGGTTTTTTAACGTGGCACTAACACCTGCTTGAATACGCAATTCTTTTTCCACATGAATAACACTCTGCCCGGGAGCTATTGGATTACTTCCACCATCCCACGTTGTGTTTGATGTAATTGTGTAAGACACAATATGGTAAACGCTCGGCTCTATATTATCATAAACAGTGCTACCATCAATTTGGTCTTGAAGGATACGCATTGGTGGTTGTTGGTTTAAATAACCAGATGTTAAATTATAACTACTTATAGCTACGCCATTTAAATTAATAGTAGGGGTTGTATTTATAGAAGAAATTTTTGCTAAATAATTTTGTCTAGGCAAATACATATTGCCATCTTTTGCCAATTCTATTTGGCTTGTAGCAATTTCTGTATTTGTACTTATAACAGTCTTAGTTGGTGTGCCTGAAATATCCCAATAATCTAAAGTTGGGCCATTGGTGCCTCCATAAGGTAAATGTGAAGTAAATATTCTTGAGCCATCAGGTGAAAACTCTAAACCATAAAAATGTTGAGTTGTTGAATTAGTAAAACCTGACAACGAATAATTTAAGTCTTTTTGAGAACCTGAGACTATCGAAAAAGATGGGGAAACATCCAAAACATAAATTCCTGTTGAAGAAATATCACGATTAAATGTTGCAATTCTATAATTTCCATTTGATAATTTGACTGCTTCTAATTCATATCGATCAGGCATTTGAAGAGTTGGAATAGATATGTAGTTATTAAAAGTTATTTGACCATTATCAATGGTTAGGCAATAAATTCTTGAAAGGTTTTTATAAAAAACAGTATAATTGGCTCCGTTATCAACAACGGCTAAAGATGGAGAACGTTGATGATTCATATTATAAGCCTCAAAATTTGACGAACCAATAATCATTTCTAATGACTGCATTGAAGCAGTATATGATATGCCATTTTCAGAATGAGTAAATGGTATTAAACAGGATGATGGAGTAGGTTGATTGTTTACATAAGATATTTTTATCTTACCATAAGATACATAAGTATTATTAGGAAAACCATCATGACCGCTACTTATTATGTGAAATAAATTACAATCATTTTTATCTGGAATAATAAGTGTCTCGCTTGAAGAACCTGGCATATTCACTTCTGTATTGAAATTATAAATGCTTGATACTCGTTGAAAAGCAGATAAATTATATAATGTTGTACCATCAGGTCCTTCGATAATATTCCCATTCCTATCATAAACAAAATCATCTACAATAAAAAACAAAATATTCCCATCTGCATCCATTTGAATGTTTTGAGAATATCGTGCCGATGAACCATTGTAACCATTTACTGAGGTGGGAAGAGTATTCTCATTTGGAAAACTCGAATTGAAATTTAAATATTTTGGAGCTATCATCCAATACGGATTTTGAGCTTGACATATTGTATTCGATAATACAAAACTTAATAGTAATAATGCTACTGTTTTCATAAATATGTAATTTAAATATAGTGCTAATTTCATAAAAAAAAAAAAAAACATTTAAAAAAATATTAACATTATTTAACAAATTATTTTTTTTATAAACTAAATTTTACGTCAAATTTGTTTCATGAGATGTTTTCATATATTATTTGTTATAGTATCTTTTTTGGGCTTGAATATTAACGCTCAAATACCTGTCTATCAGGACATATTTAAAGGAGGTGTAACAGGTGATGCTTTTAATCCTGTTAACCTACCTTTTGGAGGTGATTTTGAAGTGTATATTGAGCCTGGCAGCACTATCCGAAAAGCTTACTTGTTTATTTCTGTTTATAATTTCCCCAATGAAGAAGTCTTATATTTCAACAATTACCCGATTCATCTAAGAGAACAAGACGCAATTAACAATGACTATTTTTTAATAAAAAATAATGATATTAGACGTATTAGAACATTAATGACAGATGTTACACATCTTATTCATCCTTTACAAAATAGCTATTCTGTTTCGGCATTAATCCAATCACCTTCTCTTATTCCAGGAATATATTGTGAGTATTATTTGTATATCGCTTATGATAATCCAACTTTGCAGGAAATCTGTTCCAATGTGTTTATAAATAATATTCAACCAGATGCTCACATGTTATATACATTCAGTAATCTCAATCCAATAAATAGCACTCAAAATGTTGGGTTAGCCATAAATGCAGATAACATTTGTGACACCATTCGAGATGGGAGTTTTGTTAAAGTTAACAATATCCCAATTGGCTTAATTGGAGGGGATGAAATTAACTCTTTATCTAGTTGTACTGGTGTCACAGGTAGTTTTTATTACCAAAATGGCACGTTAACTGGTTTGAGAAATGATATCGCAAATCCAACAATGAGCGGACCAGATGCGATAGCAAATATTGAATCCTATTTAAATTCAACAACAGCATTTGATTTAACATTTGATTATCAGTCTAATTGGGAGCCAAAAACAAACACAATAAATCAACTATTCCTCACCTACACCTCCCCTTGCCAACCATTTGATGTTTCTGTTCCCAAAGATACGACCATTTGTAAAGGCACAACCATCCAATTAAATGCCTCGGGAGGGCAAAGTTATGAATGGCTTTCGCCTACCAACTCCACATCCTCCAATCCTGCTCCGGGTTTAAGTTGCTCCAACTGCCCCAACCCCATTTTTACAGCAGATAGCTCCATGTTTTATACGGTAAGGATATGGAACAATGATACTTCAACAGGCTCAGCATGTTCGGTTGTTCGGCCTGTAAAAATTACTGTAAAAAAACCACCTGTATTGCCTCAATTATCAACTGTAAAGGCTCAATGTGGTGTAGCTTCGGGGAGTATTGGCATCAAAAACCCTAAAGAATCAGGCAATTTGTATATTCTATCAGAAAATGGAGACACCTTGGTAAAACCTATTGTTGCTAATCAAAACACCAATCAAGGAGGTTTGTTTGGAGGTACTTATACCGTGTATTTTCAAGATGCGTTTGGTTGCACTAGTGGAGATACTACATTAACAATTGGCACAATCAACAATACCATAGCCAATTTTATGGCAACTCCACAAAGTGGAAGCGCTCCTTTAGAAGTTACTTTTACCAATACATCGCAGAATGCACAGCAATTTCAATGGTTTGTAAACGGTGAGTTGCAACCAAATCCTTTTACTTCTTTTGTGGCAGACACATCGGGCAGCTATCAAATCACATTGGTTGCTTGGAAAAACGATCTTTCATGTGCAGACACTGCCCAATTAACCGTTATTGCTTATGATAGTTTAATAGTTGGTATTCCCAATGTGTTTTCGCCCAACAACGATGGTGTAAATGATAATTTTAGCATCACTGTCAACCAACCTGTGAAATGTGAATTGGTCATTGTTAACCGTTGGGGAGAAAAAATGTATTCCTACTCGGGAAATTTAACCGTAGGAATGAACGATTTATGGTCGGCAGATGCTACCGTTTCTGATGGTGTGTATTTTTATAGTGTGAAAATGGAAACGAGTCCTCCCCCTTTATCCCCCTCCAAAGGGGGAAACCCGCATCAATTGTCAAGAGAAGGATTTGTGACGGTGGTGAGGTAGGGGATTTTTATTTAGCTAACTGGGAAATCACCTCCCTTACCACCGAAGGTAGCAACGCAGTTAGTCCCTCACTTCGGTTAACTCAGCGCATCGCCTCAAGGAGCCAAATTTCATCTACTATTACTTTGTTAATTCCAGCATATTGGAAAATCACCTCCCTTAGTCCCTCCTCAAGGAGGGAGATTAGATTCTTGCTTCGAAAAATGCAATATTGCCTCTCCATACTCTTTTGTAGCGATGCACTGAGTCGGTTGAAGTGGAGGAAAGAGGAGAGTGACTTGTTGTTTATTGAAAAAAATTAAATTACATTTGTGCATCAATTTTTACACCGATGAAGAAAATACAAATGGTTGACTTGATTACACAATATCAAGCCATTAAAAACGAAGTGGACACTGCAATTTTGAATGTCATTGAAAATGCACATTTTATCAACGGACCAGAGGTTGCTGCTTTTCAAAAAGAAATGGAAGATTACCTCAAGGTAAAACACGTTATTCCATGTGCCAACGGAACTGATGCGCTTCAAATTGCATTAATGGGGTTGGGATTAAAACCTGGCGATGAAGTGATTACTCCTTCGTTTACCTATGTTGCAACTACTGAGGTGATTGCACTACTAGGATTGAAACCTGTTTTTGTTGAAGTGGACAAAGACACTTTCTGCATTGATGTTAACCAAATTGAAGCAGCTATTACACCAAAAACTAAAGCAATTGTTCCGGTGCATTTGTACGGACAAGCAGCTGAAATGGATGCCATTATGGCAATTGCTAAAAAACACAACCTTTTTGTAGTTGAAGACAACGCTCAAGCAACAGGATGCGATTACTACCATGCTGATGGAACAACATCAAAAACGGGAACAATTGGAAACATTGGTTGCACGTCTTTCTTCCCATCTAAAAACTTGGGTTGTTTTGGTGATGGCGGTGCTATTTTTACCAACGATGATGAATTGGCTAAACAAATGCGCATGATTGCCAACCATGGACAAAGCAAACGTTACTACCACGATGTAGTTGGTTGCAACTCGCGTTTAGATACCATTCAGGCGGCGGTGTTAAGAATAAAATTGAGAAAATTAGACGAATACAACAACAAACGTAGAGCAGTTGCTGATTATTACGATAATTTCTTTGCAAAATATGCTTCTGTAAAAACACCAGTTAGAGGGGCTAAATCAAAACATATTTTTCACCAATATACCTTGCAATTAGAAGGAATTGATAGAGATGGATTGAATGCATTTTTAGCTGAAAAAGAAGTGCCGTCCATGATTTATTACCCAGTGCCAGCGCACCGCCAGAAAATGTTTGCTGCTTTTGGAAGTGAAACAACTCATTTACCTATTACAGATTGGTTAACAGAGCGTGTAATTTCGTTACCAATCCACACAGAGATGGAAGAAGAGCAATTGCGCCTTATCTGCGAAAGCGTGGCAGCTTTTATTGAAAAGTAAAAATTAAAACAATTCATAACAAAGCCTTTGTCAACACGATGAAGGCTTTTTTAGTTGAAAATTTTGCACGAAAAAACTTTTGAAAAATAATCGTTACATTTGTAGTCAATAATATGAAAACATGAAAAAGATACAAACAATCATTTTATTTTTACTAGCTACTATTTTAACGTTGTCTTGCAAAAAAGAAGGACAACAAAGTAATCCAGGCGGCAATAACAATATTGTCTATGAATCTGGTTATATGTATCCCAGCAAGTTTAGACCTCTTTCGGTTGGAAACACATTTATAATTCGCTATAACGTATCTGTTTACAATGATATTTTAGGTCAAGTTGCATATAGTGCAAGTGGCTCTAAAACGAATGGAAATTCAAATTGGTTTAAAGATATTACTATTTCCAATTTAAAATTAAATGATGCTATTGATGTTACACTTACGGGTAGTAATTTGAATTTTTCAAATGATTTATTGAATTGTCAGTTAATCTATTCTTATGCAACAACAGGATCACCTGAAACAAGATTATTAGCAACATTTAACGGATATAACTCATCAACCAACAAAGTGTCTTTAACTTCTACAGGCAATGATTTGTTGAGTTTATTTAAAGATAATCCTTATGGTGATTTGTATTTAAAGTTTAGTTTCTCGCAAAACGCTGCTACAGATAATTATGCAAATTTAACTTACACAGTAGCATTTAGTTACAATTATTCATACACAGAAATGTCATCATCAAAATAATAAAAAGATTTACTTAACATGAAAAAAATTGCAGTTGTTGGAACAGGATATGTAGGGTTGGTAACTGGAACTTGCTTTGCCGAAACAGGCAATCAAGTAACGTGTATAGACATTGATGCTCAGAAAGTGGAGCGCATGTTGAACGGCGAAATTCCAATTTACGAACCGCAATTAGACACCTTGTTTGAACGCAATTTAAAAGCGGGAAGATTAAAAATTACTACCGACTTAAAGGAAGGTATTCAAAATGCTGAAATTGTTTTTTTGGCTCTGCCTACTCCTCCTGGAGAAGATGGTTCGGCGGATTTATCTTACATATTGGGCGTTGCTGAACACATCGGGAAAATTATTGAAGATTACAAAGTAATAGTAGATAAAAGTACAGTTCCTGTTGGTACGGCTGAAAAAGTGCGTGCTGCAATTTTAAAAAGTTCTAAAGTTGATTTTGACGTGGTTTCAAACCCTGAGTTTTTACGCGAAGGATTTGCAGTAGAAGATTTCATGAAACCCGAACGTGTGGTAGTGGGAACAAGTTCTGAAAAAGCTAAAAAAATTATGGGTGAATTGTATCAACCATTTGTGCGTCAAGGAAATCCCATCATTTTTATGGATGAAAAATCTGCTGAATTGACAAAATATGCTGCCAATTCATTCTTAGCAATGAAAATTACGTTCATGAATGAAGTGGCAAATTTTTGTGAATTAGTGGGTGCTGATGTGGACATGGTGCGCATAGGTATGGGCTCTGATTCGCGTATTGGAAAACGCTTTTTGTTTCCAGGCATTGGCTACGGTGGTTCTTGTTTCCCAAAAGATGTGCAAGCATTGGTAAAAAGTGGTAAAGACGAAAATTTCAACTTCCAAATTTTAGAGTCGGTGATGCAAATCAACGAAACTCAAAAAACAGTTTTATTACCCAAAATGAAAAACTATTTTAAAGGCAATCTTTCGGGTAAAAAAATAGCAGTTTGGGGATTGGCATTTAAACCAAATACCGACGACATTCGCGAAGCACCAGCCTTATACATGATTGATGGTTTGCTTAAAGAAGGTGCGCAAATTGCTGCCTACGACCCAGAGGCGATGGAAAATGTTAAAAAACAATTGGGCGATACCATTACCTATTGCGAAAACGAATACGAAACGCTTCAAAATGCTGATGCTTTATTGATTTGTACGGAATGGGGAATTTTTAGAAATCCTGATTTTAACCGTTTGAAAGAGTTAATGAACAATCACGCTATTTTTGATGGACGTAATTTGTTTGATACAGAAACCGTTGCTAAACAAGGGATTTATTATCAATCCATTGGACGAGAAATTGTAGGTAAATAAAAATTTTATTCTCCTTTCTCTAACTTTTCAATGTCTTTTTTGTCTTCTTGGATGGTTTCTATCCATTGTTTTTTGCGCTTCGACATTTTCTCAGGATCGATGCGGAATTTGTCCAATTTATAGGTAAAGCCTACACTGAAATTAAACGTGGCAGGTGTTACGTTGATGGGCGGACGAGCATCGTAAAAATGATTGATACTCATGCGAATACTAAAAGGATCGTTGATTCTAAAAAACACTGCATATTCGCCCAACATTCTAAAATCTTTGAACACCGCTAAATTAGGTTGGATGTAGGTTGTAAACGAAAATTCAACATGTTTAAAGTTGAAATAAGCCGAAAGATAGGTACTCCAGCGAATGGTATTTAAAAACTCCATCGGTCGATCGCTGTATTTTATTTCTTCGTACTCATAAAAAACAGAACTTCCCATAAACAAACGCATGGCACGCTGTGCATAACCACCCTCTTTTGCCTTTGCATCCAGTAATTTAGCACGTATGCCCGTACCAACAATTGCTCTTACTTTTTGCAACAACAATTGGTTGTATTGAATTTGTGTATAAGATTCCCATTTCCAAGCACTTTCCTTAATTCTGTAAGCATAACGCAAATGCATCAACCCATAATTGGCATAAGTTTTACCAACAGAACCTGTGTATTGCAAATCATTGATTAACAATAATAAATGTTTATTTTTATCAGGTTTCACATTGATTTTCCATGTAGAATCTGTAAGGGCTTCTTTGAAATATTTGAGGTCTTTTTTACCACTAAATTTGTATTGAATAATCGGTTTGAATTGCAAAGAATACAAAGGATCTTTTTGTTTTTGAGCAGAAAAAGAAAAATTCAACGCACCGCTAAACCCATAAGTTCCATCACTTACCCGTCTATTTTCAATGTTTACTACCTGAGAATAAGCAGTATAACCACAAAAAATCAAAACTAATGAAAGTAGAATTCGCATCGGTTAAATTTCTACAAAGATACAAGTTTTACTTTGCAAAGTCGCAAATAAGGTCTATCACTTTGGTGGATTGCTCTAAGTGAGGATGATGTCCGCACTGAGGTAACATTACTTTTTGAACAGTTGCCAAAGGAGTATGTTGTTCAATTAAATCTAATTGTTTTTCGGTTCCATATTGGTCGTTTACTCCTTGAATGGCAAGTATTGGACAAGCAATTGTTTCTATATCCTTACAAATGTTCCAATCTCTAAACTCGGGCAAATTCCAGGTGTGTGCCCAAGCGTAAAACAATTGTTCGGTTTTATCGCCGTGGTATTTTTTTAGTCCGTCTAATTTTCCTTGTTCATAGGCTTGAACAGCTGGCGCAATTCCTGCAAGTGTAACATCTTCAACAATTACATGTGCTGCCATGCTAACAACCGATTGAACACGTTGAGGATATTTTGCAGCATACAACAAAGCAATGGAAGCACC